>NZ_JAGGQN010000034.1:0-112130 GCF_018613275.1 Bacillus sp. ISL-4 | reverse complement strand
CGCCTCCTCCTACTCGATTAATGAAATTCACTATTATTAAAAGTAAAAGTGAAAATATACAAAGAAAATTAATTAGAAATTTATTTTTAACATATATCCTTTCAGTATCACTTGAAAGGAGTTTTCTCTATGAGGAAAATGTTGAAAGTATCAAAGAATATATTTTTTACCTTGATTGCTATTATCATATTTGTAGCAATAGCTGTTTTTATTTACCATAATTATCAAAAGGGCAAGGAGTCTTCATTAATTAGTGAAGGAATATCCGTTAATTTTAATAACAAAGAAATTAATTAATGTATATACGGAAGGCAGCGGTGAGGATACATACGTTTTTATGTCCGGTTCCGGGATTGCTGCTCCTGTTTACGAATTGAAAGGATTATATAGAAAGAACGACCTATCGGGAATTGGAACTAAAACAACAGGAGGAAATGAAAAAGGAACTCTTAAATAAATTAAGGCATGACATCAATACACCTTTAACAGCAATAAGATTACAATTGTTTTATTTAGAAGGTCAATATACGGATCAAGTTCCACTTTTACAATCACTATATCAACAAATTGATTATATTTCCGAATTAACAAATGAATATAATATTCAATCCACAGATGCGTTAGATAATTCTTATATCTTAAATGATGAAGTGAACATGCACGATTTAATAGAAATGATGATTTAAAAATGGGGTTATTTGTATAACATGCATGGTATTGAATTAATTTATCATCCATTAAATGGAGAGTAGGAATGGATAAGTAATGACTTGTGGCTTCAAAGATTATTCGATAACGTTTTCCAAAATGTGTTGAATCACTCGAGGGCTGATAAACTTGTGATAACCATTGAAAATAATGGAGTCAGTATCAAGGATAATGGAATTGGTTTTGATATCGATAGTAAAAGTAAGGGGCTTGGCTTAAAAATAATTGAGGATATAGCTAAGACACTACATATAAAATATAATTTGCAATCAAACGAAAGCGGAACTTTATTTAGTTTTACAGTCGAAAAAACGATATAAATCTCACTTAATTCGTTATTTTTGCGGCATTAACATCCGGGGATTTTGTCAAGGATTCATCAATATTATTCTTTTCAGATAGTTTGCCTTATGCAACATAGTTATATATCACTTACTTATATAAAGCGATACAAAAAGGTTGCTATAGACCCACCCATTTTTAAGTTGTTATGATATTCAGGTACTTAATTGTGGGGGGAAGTTGAATGGAAGAACAAAAATATAATGACCTCAAATTAGGCGAACGTGGTGCAATCATTAGTATAATTGCTTATATTTGTCTATCAATAATGAAACTGGTTATAGGATACATAAGCGACTCAGCGGCCTTGAAAGCGGATGGTTTGAACAACACGACTGATATTATCGCGTCCATTGCCGTGCTGATCGGTTTAAGGCTAGCTCAAAGACCCCCCGATAAAGATCATGGTTATGGTCATTGGAAAAGCGAAACGATTGCTTCGATGGTAGCTTCATTCATCATGTTTGCTGTTGGTGTACAAGTTTTAATAGATGCCGTTGCTTCCATGCTTAAAGGTGGGAAGGAATCACCTGACATTATTGCAGGGTATGTAGGTGTTTTATCAGCAATAGCCATGTATTTTGTATACCGATATAATAAAAAGCTTGCAATAAAAATTAATAGTAAAGCCGTTATGGCAGCTTCAAAAGATAATATCTCGGATGCTTGGGTAAGTATCGGAACAGCTATTGGGATTTTTGGTTCCCAATTAAATATGCCTTGGTTGGATTCCCTTACTGCCATCATTGTTGGATTATTAATATGCAAAACAGCCTGGGAGATTTTCATTCAAGCCTCACATGAACTTTCTGACGGATTTGATGAAAATAAAATTCATCTATATAAAGATGTAATTACAAATGTGGATGGAGTCAAGGGGATAAAAGAAATTAAAGGGAGAAATTACGGGAATAATGAAGTGATTGATGTTGTCATCCTTGTCAATTCTACCTTGGATATTAAAGAAGCACATGATATAGCGACGCATGTAGAGAAAGTGATGATGAAAGATCATGGAGTATATGATGTTCATGTCCATGTTGAGCCCAATTAATTCTCTCTCTTTTTTATGAACATTAATAAAAAAGGAATAAAATGGCTTTACAAAAATATGAATAATATGCAATCATTAATTCATTACATTGGAAGGAAAAGGTACCTTATACAATGAAGCAGTAATCTTATCAAATAAACAGTAAATCTAAATCTATATCAATGGGTTTAATCGGCTAATTATGTTCAATGAAAATACGCGTTACTTTGTTTGCTTACCGGATTTATTGGTGAGTAAAGTGAATCACTATTTCATTTGAACAAGACTCTTTTTAGATACCCTTGTGAGATTTTATATGATTATGTTTAGAGATGGGATTCGTCTGTTCGTTTATAGGTACTAATTTATATACAACTGCTTTATCTGTTATCAAATCAGGTGAGGTATATTTGGTTTTGTATATTAATTTAGTAACAGGCGATCTCTCTCTAGAAAAATAGAGGGGGATTTTTCATGTTATTTTTAAAAGCGAATGATTTAAAGAAAAGTTACGGGAACCGTGAAGTTCTTTCCGTTGATTCACTTCATCTTTACAGCCATGACCGTGTTGGTTTGGTTGGTAGGAATGGAGAAGGTAAAACGACCTTGCTTTCTATTCTTGCGGGCATGAGGGAACCCGATACCGGTCATATAGAGAGCTATGGAACAGTCGGCTATATCCCGCAAATTGAAGAAACTGAACAAGAAATAAGCGGGGAGTTAACGAGCATATGGAAACTGCCCAATGAGAATCAAGAAATCATAAGCGGCGGCGAACTTACCCGAAGAAAAATCGCCGCAGCACTGTCTTCCAATGCGGATGTATTAATTGCGGATGAACCTACCAGTCACTTGGATATATATGGAATTCGACAATTGGAAAAGGATTTAAAGTCTTTTAATGGCGCTATTTTGCTTACTTCACATGATAAAGCTTTCTTAAATCACCTGTGTACAACAATATGGGAAGTCGAGCAAGGCAAGGTAACTGTATATGAAGGGAATTACGAAGCGTATATCAAACAAAAGTAAGCAAAAACTGAAAAAGAAAATAAACTATATGAAGAGTACAACCGTGAAAAGAATCGGTTAAAACAGGCTGCCCAAAACCTCCAAGCCAAATCTGATTCGATTAGGAAAGCCCCTAAACGAATGGGCAATTCAGAAGCAAGGCTCCATAAACGGAGCTCCGGGAAACAGAAGGCGAAATTGAACCGTTCCGCTGAAGCAATTGAAACTAGAATCGAAAAATTAGCAAAAAAAGAAAAACCGAGGGAAGATCTCCCTATAATCTTTGATATTTCAGAATTTCCATCTTTGCATAGCAAAAAGGCCATTCGATTTAATGGCTGTTCCCTGAAAGTCGGGTCAACAATGCTGAAACAACATATTTTTGGAGATGTCCCCCTAGCTTGCAGACTCGCCATCAATGGTCAAAATGGTTCAGGAAAAACGACATTATTGAAAAAGATAGTGGAACGGCACCCAGATTTATATGTCGCGAAGCCAGCAAAGATTGGATTTTTTGCGCAAAAACAAGAAAATTTGAATGAAAGTAAAACGGTACTTGAAAATATATTGGAGGACAGTCCCTACAATCAAGCCTTTATTCGTACGTTATTATCACGATTAGCTTTTAAAGGAAATGATGTTCACAAACAAGTAGCACTTTTAAGCGGTGGGGAAAGAGTCAGGGCTTCCCTAGCAAAAGTTTTTTTGGGAAACTATAATGTATTGGTTTTGGATGAACCTACAAATTACCTGGATATTCAAACTAAAGAGGCTTTAACCGAAGTGTTAAAAGCATATCCAGGAACCATCGTTTTTGTGACTCATGATCGTTCATTGATCCAATCGCTTGCAACACATTCACTTACATTTGAAGATGAACCTCCGAGAGTATGTGCCATCAATCAGAAATCAACTAAATCGGTTACGCTTAAAGATGGTATTCAAGATAAACAGGCTGAACTTCTTATGATTGAAGTGCAAATCATCGAGACACTTGGGAAGCTGTCCAGTGTTATGAAGGAAGAGGAAAAAGAGGAATTGGATAGGGAATACCTCCAACTCTTGAACAAGAAAAAGGAGCTTGAAGATTAAGTGCCATCCATAATTAAAGGCCCTTCTTAATCAAGAGGGGCCTTTTGATGGATAAAGAGCGGTTAAAGTAGGTGAAGATAAAATAGCAATAAAATGGATTAATCCTAATTAATCTTGATTGGTACTAAATGGAGATTTTATCAAATGGCAGTTTTTCCGACGAACAATCCCCATCCCGGACTTCATAGTAATATACTTTCGATGACGCTATAGGGGAAAGGAGGAAATTACGAATAAAATCAGTAATCCTTATCCTGCCACGGCTAGACTTGTGATCAAAACAACTGAAGAAAATCAATACATAGAGGAATAAAATCAAGCTCGATATCAGGATATTTCAGTTAATTATTCTACTATACAAGAATTCCTATTAGATTGACAAAAAAACATATTAATTTTAATCTGGTATGAACTAAAAGCGTTGGTAACCAATAGAAGGTGAAAGTAAGTAAGAAGGAGGTCAATCATGAAACCACGTATTACTGTCATAACATTAGGTGTGGAAGATTTGGAAAAATCGCTGAAATTCTATCGGGATGGCCTGGGATTTCAAACAGAAGGAATAGTGGGCAAAGAATTTGAGCATGGAGCTGTTGCCTTTTTCGACCTGCAAGATGGCTTAAAGCTTGCCATATGGAATCGAAGGGATATAGCTCATGAGGCCAAGGTTCCTTTGTCTCCGATAAGTCCTACTGAATTTACCCTTGGTCACAATGTAGGTAGTAAAGAGGAAGTGAATATTGTGTTGGAAAAAGCAAAAAAAGCTGGCGCGATCATAACCGATCCGGCACATGACACTTTCTGGGGGGGATACTCTGCACACTTTCAAGACCCTGATGGACACCTTTGGGAAGTTGTTTGGAATCCGCAGTGGGACATCATGGAATCATGAATGTGATCCATTTCAAGTTGATCTCGCTGAATAGCATCATGTTTTAGAAAGCATCCACATCACCTCAAGTTTAATCATTCTGTTTTAATATAAAAAAGACAGTAGGCAATAGGAGTTATATCCAAATGTTAAGACAAAGTTGATTGGAACGGAAGGTGCGAGACTCCTGCGGGAAAAGCGAGTCCAGGGGAGACCCCACAGGCGTAAAGACGCCGAGGAGGCTCCCGGACCGCCCGCGGAAAGCGCGTGCCTGGAGTGAATCAACGTTTAAATTGTAAAAGCCATAAAAAAAACTGTAGGCAAACTCGATTTTCTTCGAGTTTGCCTACAGTATGAAGAAGCACTTTACCTAGGGGTTTAGTGCTTTTTTTTATTAATGAATTCTTTACTTTTTTCAATCATTTCTTTATTCTTTTCTATCGCTTCGTTATTACTGTATTTCACCTGATTAACGGTCTCATTATCTTCCATGTATTCAAGCAACAAGTCTACAGCTTTATCCATCAGTCTTTCGATGGGGATACTTCTTTCTTCAGCCAGATTAGCGAGTCTATTAGACAAGTACGGGTTGAGAGTAATGTTTATTGGTTTTCTCGTTTCAGAATTAATAAGTCGTTCCACCTACAGTCTTTTTATCTATCATATACCTTTGATCGAAGTTAAACAAATATGTATAGGCTTGTAAGAGGCAGGGAGCTTTCTTTTTTGCTGTTCTAGGTGAAGCAAGGATTTTACACTACTAGATTTAAAAGTTTGTAACATAAACCATATTTTCAATAAAAATATTGACATAATCAATATAACGTTATAATGTTTATTTGTTGGAATTGTTTGTTTTTTTGGACTCTTATTCAAAAGGGGGAAAGGTTATTGAATAATTTTATGGGTTTACTCGAAATGAAAGTGCTTCCAGTTGCAAACAGGATTGGTTCACAAAGACATCTGCTGGCAATCAGGCACGGTGTTCTAGCAACACTTCCATTGACGATCATTGGATCATTCTTTGTTATTTTGTTGAATTTTCCGATTGATGGATATGATGAATGGATTGCACCTTATCGTGCTGCTTTGGATGTTCCGTTTCGGTTTACAGTGGGAGCAATGGCTTTATATGCAGCTTTCGGGGTGGGGTCAGCGCTTGCTGGCCATTATAAATTAGATCAGCTCAGTGCAGGCCTTCTATCAGTCCTAGCATTTCTGATTACATGTGTTGTGCCTACCCAAGTCATGGAATCAGTTCCAGGGGTGATAGAAGCGGGTCGCTGGTTACCTATCAGCTCTTTGAGCGCAGCCTCTTTATTCGGTGCAATCGTAACATCGCTGATTTCCGTTGAAATTTTTCATTTTTTAATTAAACGCGATATAAAAATCAAATTACCGGAAAGCGTTCCGCCAATGGTTTCGAATTCCTTTGCAGCCCTTATTCCAACATTGGTAGTGGTCCTTCTTTTCTGGGGTATTCGTTATGGTTTAGGCTTTGACATTAACTCGATCATCACTACTTTGGTGTCTCCTCTCAAAAATTTATTGGTAGGCAATAGTTTAATAGGTGGTCTGCTTACAGTCTTTCTCATCGTTTTCTTTTGGTCGCTGGGCATTCATGGGCCGGCAATATTAGGTCCGATCATACGGCCAATGTGGGATTCGGCAATTCTCGAAAATATGGATACATTTGCAAGGACGGGTAATGCGGCAAATTTGCCCAACTTATTTACCGAACAGTTCATTCAATGGTTCGTTTGGATTGGTGGGGCAGGATCGACTTTATCGCTTGTTGTACTGTTCTTATTTTCAAAATCGAAGTATTTGAAAGAACTGGGTAAACTTTCATTTGTTCCAGGGATTTTTAATATTAACGAACCTATCATTTTTGGAGCGCCAATTGTCATGAACCCCATTTTAATGGTTCCGTTCATTGTTGCCCCCTTGGTAAATGTCATAGTTTCCTATACATTCTTTCAATTAGGGTTGATACCGATGATAATGGCTAAGCTGCCGTTTACAGTCTTTAGTCCAATTGCGGCTGTCATCAGTACAAATTGGACGATCATGGCCGGGGTTCTGGTTTTATTGAATTTCGTCATCTCATTAATGATCTACTTTCCATTTTTTAAGATGTTCGAGAAGCAACATTTACGTGATGAAAATAAAATAGAAGCTGGACCAGAGGATAAAAAGGCGGGCATTAAATATGCTTGAAATAATTTTCGCAACCCTATCATTTGTAGGGGCCCAAATCATTTTTTCTCGTACCGGTCTAGGTGAAAAATTAACACCATGGAAAGCGGTTGGCCTTTCTATTGTAATCATTGGCTTTTCAATCATTCTGTTTAGCGCAATGGGATCAACTTATTATTTAATTGTCATTGTACCGACAGTTATTTGTTCTGTAATGGTATCCTCACGCTACCGTGACTATTTAATGGGTTTACAGGCCAAGAGGGCTCAATGGAAAGAAAGTAAGTAAGGAGGAATGATAGGTTATGAGAAGATTGGGTATTTCAATTTATCCGGAACACTCCACACCGGAAAAAGACAGGGAATATATTAAACTTGCCCATGGTTATGGTTTTGAACGAATTTTCACATGTTTATTATCGGTTTCAAAACCTTATGAAATTGTTATGGAAGAATATAAAAATATTATTTCTTATGCGAAAACATTACATATGGAAGTCATTCTTGATGTTGCTCCAGCTGTTTTCGACAAGTTTGATATCAGTTATGATGATCTGAGTTTTTTCGCAGAAATGGGAGCTGACGGTGTTCGTCTAGATCTTGGTTTCGATGGCTTGAAAGAAGCTAAAATGACATATAATCCTTATGGATTGAAAATCGAATTGAATATGAGTAATGATGTTGATTATTTATCGAATATTCTGACTCATCAGGGGAATAAAAATCAAATGATTGGCTGTCATAATTTCTATCCCCAAAAATTCACAGGTCTCCCTTATGACTTCTTCGTTTCCTGCAGTAAACGTTTTAAAGAACATGGCATTCGTACAGCTGCCTTTGTTACTTCACAAACTGGTGATATAGGTCCTTGGAGTATTAATGATGGATTATGCACATTAGAACAGCACCGAGAACTTTCAATTGATGTACAAGCCAAGCATCTATGGGCAACTGGTTTAATTGATGATGTCATTATCGGAAATGCTTACGCGAGTGAAGAGGAATTAAGTATGCTAGGATCATTGCAGCGAGACATGATCGAGTTGAAGGTGGAATTCCATTCGGATGCGTCACCAATTGAGCAAAAGGTTGTATTGGATGAATTACACCTTCGCCGTGGTGATATCAGTGAATATATGGTCCGTTCAGTGGAGGTTAGGAAAAAATATGCGAACGAAGACTTTGCAATCCGGGAAAGTATCCCACAGCGAAAAGGGTCCGTTTTCATCGGCAATGATTCTTTTGGTAAGTACAAAGGGGAACTTCAAGTCATTTTAAAGGATATGCCATTGGATGAACGAAAAAATGCGGTCGCCCATGTAGTAAAAGAAGAACATTTTTTATTGGACTATATTAAACCATGGAGCACATTTAAATTGATTAAATAACCTGTACCTAATTTTTAAAGGAGGAATACGGATGAATATACTATTATGCTGTTCTGCAGGAATGTCCACTAGCCTATTGGTCAATAAGATGGAGAAAGCGGCGGCGGAAGAGGGATTGAACGTGAAAATTCAGGCGATTGCCACTATGGAAGTAAGAAACCATATTGACGAGGTGGATGTTATTCTTTTAGGCCCTCAAGTTCGTTATTTACTTAATGATATAAAGAAAATAGGGGATGAAAAAGGAGTGCCGGTAGATACGATAAATCCAATGCATTATGGATCATGTAATGGCAAGGAAGTATTGCGTACGGCCCTCCAATTAATTTCAAAATAACATACTATCAAAAGGGGTGTTAATATGGCGAAAACAAAAGAGGATTTATCTGAATTATCATTTCAATTAATTCTTCATAGCGGGAATGCCCGCAGCTGTGCAATGGAAGCCATCGCCTTGCAAAAACAAGGTAAATCAGGCGATGCCCAGGATAAATTAAAGGAAGCGGAACATGAGTTTGTTGCTGCACATAAAATCCAAACCGCATTGATTCAACAAGAAGTGAACGGTGAGAAATTCGAAATTCCAATGCTCCTGATCCATGCTCAAGATCACCTGATGACATCCATGACAACAAAAGATTTAGCGATAGAAATCGTGGAATTACACGAGAAAACACAAAGGAACTAATGAAGTGATTCATGCTGGTAGGGGGGGGGGGAAGAGGTTGCTACGGCAGCCTTTTTCTTATGGACAAAACGGATGAAATTGCATGACAAGATTTCTTCAGCATAGGTTCATGAACCTATGCTCCGGGATATAAGGGTCACTCAAGATTAGGATTCTCCGAAATTTTAAATTATACTAATGTTCATGGCAGTAGCAATGATACTGACATAAATTAACGAAGGATAATCATGATGGAAAACTGAACAAACAACTGATTAGTAAGATTAATCATGGTATAAAAGGGGAGAAAAACATGCAAAGAGTCAATCTAACTGAAGATTTTAGTCTTTCACGCATTGTACACGGTATGTGGAGGTTGGCAGATTGGAGATTTCCTACAGAGGAAATCCTATCTCTTATTGAACATGGAATGGAGCGGGGCATCACTACATATGATCACGCCGATATATATGGCAGCTATACGTGTGAGGAGATTTTTGGGAAAGCCCTTTCATTAAAGCCATCTTTACGCGATAAAATGGAGATCGTTACGAAATGTGGCATAGTTCTTAAATCAGAAAACCGTCCTTCTCATAAAAGTCACCATTATGACACTAGTAAAACCCATATAATAAAGTCTATTGAACAATCTCTTATGAATCTTAAAACGGATTATATTGATTTATTGCTTATCCATCGTCCGGATCCCCTGATGGACCCGGCGGAAACAGCTGAGGCGTTTAATCAATTAAAAGAATCAGGAAAGGTCCGTAACTTTGGCGTATCGAACTTCAAAAAAACGCAATGGGATATGCTTCAATCTTACCTTGAATATCCCCTTGTGACGAATCAACTGGAACTTTCCGCATATAATCTTGAAAACTTCGAGGACGGAACCGTTAATCTATGTCAACAAGCGGGCGTGGCTCCTATGGCATGGTCACCTCTTGCAGGAGGAAGCATCTTTGAGGAATCGAATGAAAAGGCTGTCCGCTTAAGGAAAACGTTAGAAATCGTAAAAGAAGAAATCGGTGCTAACGGAATAGATGAAGTGATGTATGCATGGCTATTGAGACATCCTGCAAAAATCATTCCGATTGTTGGATCCGGTAAGAAAGAACGACTGGACAGCGCCATTGATTCATTAAACCTAAGCATGGAAAATGAACAATGGTTTAACATTTTAACCAGCTCGATGGGACATGATATCCCGTAATGATCATACAGTTGATTCAAAAAGAATGGGACGAGAGCCCATTCTTTTTGAATTATAAGAATCATTGGGAATCAAATAAGCAGTAAACAAGAGGGTGTTTATACCAAATTTCTAATGACATTTCTCCGAACCGTTCCTCAAAGTCTAACCTTAATGGAGCAATCAATTCAAGAACATTTCCGTCTGGGGTTATTAGCGAGAACTAAGGTTGTTGTAAATTAAAGAATGGCAGGATGTCAATTCCTCTATATTTCAGCCAATCTTTTACCGATGGCATGTCACCTAATCAATTTGTAAAGCCGCATGACGGATGGAAGGACGATAGGGAATTTCCACTTGGTTTGTTTTCCTAGGACCAAGCCCACTTTTCCCTTTCTCTAGCCAGAAGTAAACGACCCTCCCGCTTCGATAGGCAAGCTCTAAATCAAGTTTACAGTAAAATTCAATTGACCTTGGCATATGAATCTGGTAAATGCGCTTCAGCCTCCCGGAGTGGGAGGTGGTGGGGTAGATCTTTCTATGGCCAACCAAGGGTCCGGTACTGTTGACAGACGCCCAAAATAGTTCTCTACACTCTTTTTATTGTAACGTAATTATATAAATACAGAAAAATCAAAGCAAAGAAAGCTAAAATGAAGCTCTCAAAGTCATTTGGAGATTGAAAGTTATATATTTGTTGAAAAAAAACTAAAAAACAAAAAGGACGCTGTGCTACATAATCATCTATCTTTTATTCCTCATACTTTGATTTCGATCTTTCACGATTTGTCTTCACTTCATTTTTAACTGCATTTTTATATTTTTTTATTCTTTAGAACATACAATTTCACTCTTTTTATTTACATCTATTTCAATTAAACTTTATAGTTCCTACAGAAGATGTAACGCCAGCTGTTTGACTTACTTGAGAGTAATCAGATATTTTGACATCTTGTATGGTACTTGCCGTATCCTTTCGAATAACCCCTGATTTATAGTTATTCCACACGGAAACTCCTGAGGTGAAATTTGTTGAATATTTTGAGCTACCGCCCCAATCCATATGTCTTCCTGAATCCACTAAGTCCCATGTTAATGTTTTAACAATTACAGTTGCAGCATCTGGTTCTTTAGATGATATAGAAGCGAATATTGAAAATGAAATTATGATCAGTGCAACTACAACAACAGTTATTTTTTTCTTTAAAAGTATGTATGTTTCCATAGGCTACCAATCTCTCCCTTATAATTTAATAATCTATCAATTCCATAACAAACAAACTTTATTCGTAAAGGATTCCAAATATGGAATGATTTATATAGAAAATGATTCTCCTTGATTTAAGGGTGGAGAATGACAAGGGAAGCTAAAGGATTATTTTTGATATGATTATCAAGGATGTTATGTGTTCAGGGTATTGCGTTAACTCCTTGTTATATGATAGGGGAAAATGCTATGGTTGAGTTACATTAGCAAGTCCAATATGAAGAAAAGATGTGAAATAAATGGCTGAGCCCTTAAAGGATCTATATAATGAAACGTTCATTCGTGAATTCGGTGAAAAAGTAAAGCGTGTCCATCCGTCCTTCACTACTGAATCGTTTGTAGAGGAAGTGATTGATGAGGATTGGGACAATAGAAAGTTAAAAGAACGAATTAGACATATTTCGATTACCCTTGGTATGCATCTTCCTGGTGATTATCAAGAGGCATTGGATATTTTGTATCGAATTGATAAGGATTGTGAAGGGTTTAGATATTTATTTTTCCCGGACTTTGTCGAGGTGCATGGATTGAATAAGGAAGATTGGCCGTTATCGCTAGATGCGTTGGAGCGTTTTACTGCAAGGTCATCTTCTGAATTTGCAATCCGTGCTTTTATCATGCTTGATCCCGTTTTAATGATCGAGAAGATGAAGGAATGGACCAAGCATGATGATGAGCATGTCCGCAGGCTGGCAAGTGAAGGATGCAGGCCAAGGTTACCTTGGGGACAAGCTTTACCGATGTTCAAATCCGATCCGACACCTGTATTGGAATTGCTTGAGAACCTGAAAAGCGATCCGTCTCTTTATGTACGAAAAAGTGTGGCAAATAACTTGAATGATATAGCGAGAGATCATTCAAATGCCGTAATAGAAACTGCCAAGCGCTGGCATGAAAGCGGAGATCCTAACACGATTTGGATTGTCCGACGGGGATGCAGGACTCTAGTTCGTCAGGGAGATCCAGAAGTCCTTTCAATATTTGGATACACGGATGTATTGAATAATCCGAATATCATTACAAACGCATTTGTTAGAAATGAACCTGACTCGATTTTTATTGGGGAAACCAGTGAACTTCATTTCGGCTTTCAAGTGCATGCGAAGAATACAGCGAAACTTCGCATTGAGTATGCCATCGATTTCGTAAAAGCCAATCAGAAAACGTCCCGTCAAATTTTCCTTTTGGCAGATAGGGATTTCTCAGATGGTGAAGGAGTTGAAAGGGTGAGGATTCACAATTGGAAAGACCTGACGACTCGTCGACATTACATGGGAATCCATCGAATCTCCCTTCTCATAAACGGAGTGGAATTTGCAGAAACGCAAGTCAAACTAAACGCTGATGGATAAAGGATCTTAAAAAGTATGGGAGTTCTTAATTAATTACGGAGTACCAGCACTTATAACTAACAAAAACGAGGAGCTGAGAGCTCCTCGTTTTTATTTATTTCCTGATAGTGAAAGATTGCAAATCATTCATTAATGCAAGGAAAACGTTTATCACAGCAACAGTTAAAACAGGTGAAACATCTATATTGTCAATAACAGTTGATAATCAATCCTTTTAATGTGAGGGAAATAGTTCTTGACAGAACCTGTACGTACAGGATAATATGAAAGCGTATACAGAACCTATACGTACAGGTTATAAAAACAACTATATTTTGCTTTCTAGGGAAAGGAAGTAGTGAAATGGGTAAATACACAGAACCAGCAACGGATTTGCTTCAACATGTCGGAGGGAAAGAGAATATTGCGACGGTTACGCATTGTGCGACAAGAATGCGTTTTGCTTTGAAAGACCCCTCCAAGGCGGATGTAACGAATATCGAATCGATTAAGCTTGTGAAAGGAACGTTTACACAAGCTGGCCAGTTCCAGGTCATAATCGGGAACGAAGTATCATCGTTTTATAATGAATTCGTTTCCATAGCTGGACTTCAGGAAGCGTCAAAAGAAGATGTGAAAGAAGCAGCTAAACAGAATATGAGCTGGCTGCAGCGTATGATTGCCCATCTTGCGGATATTTTTACCCCGCTGATTCCTGCCATAGTCGTTGGCGGACTCATTCTTGGATTCCGCAATATCATTGGCGATATTAAAATGTTCGATGATAGCACAAAGACCCTTGTGGATATTTCACAATTTTGGTCAGGAGTACATGCCTTCCTTTGGCTGATAGGTGAAGCGATTTTTCATTTTCTTCCTGTTGGGATCACATGGTCAATCTCGAAGAAAATGGGCACGACTCAAATTCTCGGCATCGTCCTTGGTTTGACCCTGGTTTCCCCACAACTTCTTAATGCATATGCAGTGGCAAACACAAAGGCAAGTGACATACCTTTTTGGGATTTCGGTTTTGCCCAGGTCAATATGATCGGCTATCAGGCTCAAGTCATCCCAGCGATACTTGCAGGGTTCGTCTTGGCATATTTAGAACGGTTCTTGAGAGATAAAGTGCACAATTCCATTTCCATGATCGTCGTTCCATTTTTTGCTTTACTTCCAACTGTTATCATTGCCCACACCATTCTGGGGCCTTTAGGCTGGAAAATCGGTTCTGTCATTTCTACGGTTGTATATTCCGGATTGAATTCATCAGTTGGCTGGCTATTTGCTGCAGTTTTCGGCTTTGCCTATGCACCGCTTGTCATCACGGGACTGCATCACATGACAAACGCAATCGATCTTCAGCTTATGAGTGAACTTGGCGGTACGAACCTATGGCCGATGATCGCATTATCCAATATTGCACAAGGAACGGCAGTGCTTGCGATGATTTACATCAACAGAAAGGACCAGGAGGAAAGACAAGTTTCCATACCCGCTACGATTTCATGTTATCTCGGTGTAACCGAGCCAGCCATGTTCGGGATTAACCTGAAATACGGCTTTCCGTTCTTAGCCGGTATGATCGGTTCACTTTTCGCAGGCATCGTTTCAGTCGGATCTGGAGTAATGGCAAATTCCATCGGTGTTGGAGGGATCCCGGGTATCCTATCCATCCAGCCACAGTACATGGGAATGTTTGCACTCGCGATGTTGGTTGCTTTCGTTGTGCCATTCATTTTGACTATCGTATTCTCCAAACGTCCTAAAATGAATTTGAAAACAAGAACGAAAACAACGAAATTAAATGCTTAATAACGTGGAGGGAGAGAATTCTCCCTCTTTTTTACCATACTTGCAAAAGAGACATCAGGGATAGCAGAGGAGGAATCACAATGAAGGATTTTAAAAAAAGTACCATCTATCAAATTTATCCGAAGTCATTTAAGGATTCGAACGGTGACGGCATCGGGGATATAAATGGCGTTATTGAAAAACTTGATTATCTGAAAGAACTGGGAGTGGATTATATTTGGCTTACCCCTTTTTATCGTTCACCTCAGAATGATAATGGATATGATGTAGCGGATTATACATCCATTGATCCTGTTTTCGGGACGATGGATGATTTCGAAAGATTGGTGAAGGAAGCTAATTCGCGGGATATCCAAATCATGCTGGATATGGTATTCAACCATACATCAACAGAGCATGAATGGTTCCAAAAAGCATTGGCTGGAGAGAAAGAATATAAGGACTATTATATTTTCAAGAAATCGAAAGATGGAGAGCCCCCTACCAATTGGATTTCGAAATTCGGAGGCCCTGCATGGGAATATGTAGCGGAACATGATGAATACTACCTTCACTTGTTCGATCGGACCCAAGCTGATCTTAATTGGGAAAATCCCAGAGTAAGGCAGGAAATCTTCAATGTAGTAAACTTCTGGATGGATAAAGGTGTCAAAGGATTCCGTTTGGATGTGATCAATCTTATTTCGAAACCTGACATCTATGAAAATGACAATGATGGAGATGGACGATGCTTTTATACAGATGGTCCCAAAATTCATCAATTCCTTAAAGAGATGAATGAAGAAACATTTGGGAAGGATGTAGAGGTGATGACTGTAGGGGAAATGTCATCGACGACCATTGACCATTGCATCAAATATTCTTCTCCAGTTGAAAAGGAGCTGTCCATGGTATTCAGTTTCCATCATCTAAAGGTGGATTATAAAGATGGGGAAAAGTGGTCACTTGCAGATTTTGACTTCAGGCAGTTAAAGGAAATCCTAAGTAGCTGGCAGTATGGGATGCAAGAAGGAAATGGATGGAATGCCCTGTTCTGGTGCAACCATGACCAGCCGAGGATCGTATCCAGGTTTGGGAATGATCAAGAGTATCATAAGGAATCTGCCAAGATGCTGGCAACAGCCATTCATATGCTTAGGGGAACCCCTTATATTTATCAAGGGGAGGAAATAGGAATGACCAACCCGAAATTCAATGATATTGGAGAATATCGGGATGTGGAATCGATTAATTATTATAATATTTTAAAAGGGGCAGGCAAGGATGAAAAGGAAATAATTGAAATTCTTCAAGCTAAATCCCGTGATAATTCTCGAACTCCCATGCAGTGGGAAGATACGGAGAACGCAGGCTTTACCAAAGGGACACCATGGATTTCAGTGCCTGATAATGCTAAGATCATCAATGCTGAACACGCACTGAAGGATCAGGATTCCATTTTTCATCATTACCAAAAACTTATATTCTTACGCAAGAAACATGATATCATTGCATATGGGGACTACCAGGAAATTCTTGGCGACCATGACCAATTGTTCGCTTATGTTCGCAGTTATGAAGACGAGAAACTTTTGGTCATCAATAACTTTTATGCAAAAGAAGCGTCCTTCGAGATTCCAAAAGATATTGACCTATTCGGATACAACTCAGAGCTCTGGCTCTCAAACTATATCGATTCGAAAGAACTCGCAGGTGATTTAATCCTTCGTCCCTATGAATCGGTTGTCTATTTGTTGAAAAAGGACAAGTAGCAGACTAAGAAAAATATATTGTGGTGATGAAATGAACAGCAAATATCTATCGCTATATGGTGATATCGTTTCAAAAATTGAAGAAGGAATTTTTCCGACAAATTCAAAGCTTCCTTCCGAAAGTAACTTAATGGAAGAGTATGATATATCCAGGGATACTGTGAGAAAGTCATTACAGTTGCTTGAACAAAATGGATATATTCATAAAATCAAAGGCAAGGGTTCATTTGTCTTGGATTTCAGCAAATTTAATTTTCCTGTAGCAGGGTTGATTTCCTATAAAGAAATGGTGGAAAAGTTGAATTTGCATTCCAAAACGATCATCCATAAGTTGGAGCTTGAGACCCCCGATTCAAACATGACCAAGCTTCTGGACTTAACGGATGGTGGTAAAGTATGGAAAGTGTTTCGGGTACGGCAAATCAATGGCAAGAAAATCATACTGGACAAAGACTATTTCAAAAGCGAGTTCGTAACTAACTTGACGAAGGAAATTTGTGAGGATTCGATTTATGGATATATCGAAAAGGAAATAGGGCTCCAGATTGGTTTTTCCAATAAGGAAATTACCGTGGAGCCATGCAGTGAAGAAGATAGACAATTATTGGACATAGAAGACTTCGATATGGTGGCAGTTGTGAAAAGTACGGTCCATTTAATCGATGGAAGCTTGTTTCAGTATAGTGAATCCAGGCATAGACCCGATAAATTCAAGTTTACGGACTTTGCACGAAGGACTTGGTGAAGGCTAAAGGTGTTTAAAAAGAGAAGGTCGCCGTGGCGGCCTTTTTTAATGCTGTTCAAAGGATCAATTTTTCTTATAGATATCAAATTGGACTCTTTTTATTTTTGAACAAGCGGAAGGATCGTCAAACCATTAGTTTGACGATCCTTCCGCTTGTTTGGGAGTATGGGAAGCATTTAGTAAAACCACTCCACCAATGATTAATACTAAGCCACCTAATGTTGTGATACTAAATGGCTCACTCCATAATAGTAAGCCAATTAATGCCGTTAAAGCCGTGCCTATTCCTGACCAAATGGCATAAGCTAAGCTTAACGGAATTGTTTTAAGACATATAGATAAGCTATAAAATGCAATTCCAAAGCCTATTATAACCCCAAATGAAGCGAATAAATGCGTGAATCCTTCAGACAACTTAAGCATGGTCGTACCAAATACTTCGCTTATGATAGATATTCCTAAAGCTATGTATCCTTTCATACTATTACCTCCGATTACTAAATTGTTAATTGCCTCCACTTGAGAGCTTCAAAACCACCACTCCTCCAATGATCAGGACTAAACCTAAAAATTTTTTCATGTTAAAGCTTTCTTTATAAACGATAACTCCGACTAAAGCCGTTAAAGCTGTGCCTATTCCCGACCAAATGGCATAAGCCGTTCCAAGCGGTATGGTTAGTAATGATAACGATAGGCAATAAAAAGCCAAACCCATTCCAATTACCACACCAATGGAAGGGAATAACCTTTTAAACCCGTTTGATACTTTTAACAATGAACTGCCAAACACTTCACTTAGGATGGCTATTGCCAAGAATGCATAAGGATTCAAGATGAACTCCTCCTAAATATTGATCTATTTTTCAATCACTTTCCCCAAGAATCTTATCATCTAAAGGACTCATATAAAACTAATACCACCTATAGTTAGTTTTATATTTTCTGTCATAGCAGTTCACGCTCAATATTAGGCTGAAAATGATACAATAAGCCGGTTCATCGAACTAACAGCAACATATAAGAAGGGTGAACAGGGGTTTTTAGGGATTTTGTCGAATTATTCCTTAAACGATTATAATGGGGTGAACTTATTTCATGGAATTTATAATAAACAAAAAATGCTTCAATAAGGCGATTACAGATGTCAGCCATGCCGTTTCCATAAAAACACCTATACCCATTTTATCAGGAATAAAGATAGTGGCTAATAGTGATTGCTTAACCCTTCTTGGCAGTAATTCAGATATTGTCATTGAAAAAACATTCCTTTAACGATTGATGGTGTAAAGGAATTGGAGGTTTATGAAAGGGGCACGGTTGTATTATCGGCAAAATATTTAAGTGAAATCGTTAAAAAATTACCTGATGTCATCCATGTAAAGCTGAACGAAAATCAATCAGTTACTATTAAATCAAATGAAATAGTAACAAACCTAAATGGATTACATTCCGGGGAATACCCAAATCTTCCTCAAATAGATGGAGCAGGTTATTTTAATATCCCAAGTGTTGAATTATTGGAAATCATAAAACAGACAGCGTTTGCCGTTTCTAAAAGCGAGGTCAGACATGCTCTGACAGGAGTCAATTTGTCAATCAAGGAAAACAAGCTTACTTGTGTTCAACAAATTCCCATCGTTTAGCGTTAAGAGAACTTCCGTTAGAATTGAAGGTGAATGGGTCATTCATCGTTCCAAGTAAATGCCTTTATGAGTTAACCAAGTTAATTAATAATGAAGCGGGTATCATACATATTTTCATCACAAAAAGCTATATAGTCTTTAAAATTAAACACTATCTCACTGTATTCAAGGCTGATTGAAGGTAATTATCCGAATGTATCAGGATTGCTGCCAAAAGATTTGAAAACGATCATCGCCATGGATACCAATGCACTATTAAAGGGTATTGATAGGGCCTGCCTTTTTGCAAGTGAATGGAGAAATAACAATGTTCATTTAGAAATCTTGGATAATTATGTGATAAATAGTCATTTTGACTGCTTGAGTACTGTCGGAAAAATCTCTTTTGAGAGGTTTATTTTAAGATAAACCTCGATAGAATATATAATATTAATATGACCCTATAATAGCTAAATACTCACGATTCGTTTTTCAGTAGGGATTATTCTCCTAGGACCAGTAAGGATCGCACCAAGTACAATACCTGAGCATTTAAGTCAATGGGTCTTCATTTTATAACACGGAAAAATAAAAAGATGAAGATATGCAGCAAACCCATGCTAGGCTTTGGAATAAAATAAGAAAGAGGGAGAACAAGTCATACATATGACTTGTTCTCCTTTTTGTTCTAAGGAAACCGCCACTTCAATCATACAGTAAGGTCGATAGGTGCTGCTGGGTAGTTCAATGTTCGCATCAAGCTTTTCTTATGAATCCAATTTGGCTAAGAAGTATGCCTTTTTCCAAATGCAAAACTAATACAATAACTGCTAAAACGCCCTACTTTCATATGCTCTGATTGTTCTTTATCTACATAGTAATTCAAACATACTATTTCCTCTTAGAAACAAACTATTAACCTATTTCACTATCATATATCTTTCATATACTACTATATCTTTTAATAGAAAGGGGGAAGAAAGAGTGCAATCACCTTGTATTTTAGAAGTTAATGGTCAATTCTTTTTAGTCACTGAAATTGATGATGTAGCTACACTTAGAATCCGTATTTCCGCTCTATTAGCATCAACTTTAATAGGATTAGGATTCCCAGTCTGCGGCGAATAGGTTACTTTCCCAACATTTATTAGGTATCCCACTTCAATAATGCTAGTGCATAAACTATACAAAACTAGTTAATATAATAAGATGTTATCGGCATGTAATAAGGGATTTTCTATAGGAAGATCCCTTTTTACTACTTCTTCAATAACAAAGTTCTTCATCTTCATAAGAATATCAGTATGAACATATGTGCCCGTAAATTAAGAGCTAAACAAAACCACTGGTTATACCGGCACGTTTATTTGGCTAAGAAAGCCAGCAGCAGACAAGAGTGGCTTTAAGAAAAAACGTACGCATTCCATCAGAAAGCTTCATATCTGCATTTATAGAATTAATCTTCCTTTACTTAGGCAAGTTCTCCATTATCCATTGTTTAATTAACTTAGCGACTTGGGGCGGCGAAGTGGTAGAGGTGTCTAAAGTAGGTATTGGTGGAACTGATGTTTTGGCTTCTTGAACTAACTTCTCAGATAGTGCATTCATATATTTAATGCTGTCAACCGTCCATTTGCCACGAGACGATAATCGTTGTGTACGAGCTTCACCGTTACAATAAAGATGTAGGTAATGAACTGGATTAAAGAAAGGGAAATGGTCGCAAATTTCAACATTATATGGATCGGGTACATTACCGAATAATACGGAATTACGTCCGGAATATGCACTATAATAGGCAACTTTCAACCAATTATCACAAGCTGTTTGATAATCGTCATTGTTAACGATAAGGTCCATATCAAATACATTGAAATCCACCATGATTTCCTGCAATTCCAGTGAGGTTGCTGATTTACCTGAGCCACTAATGCCAGTTACAATAAAAAGAGGGTAAGTCATGAACATCACCTTCCATTATGTTAAGGAAATAGGTTACTAATATCATAAATATTCTCACTTTATTTATTAGTATGTTGAAACTGTTGATTCGCGCCTTTTTTAGCCAGATGAAAAAAGAAACTTGAATGCATATTAGTTTTTTTAAGTATGGGATTCTTCTTTACGGCTAGGATTGTACTTTTGGAATGTGGACGTTTCTTTTTTGTAATATAAAAATCCACAGGATGTAGACAGGGGGATAATTATGAATGTTAGTCAAACCTGGGATCATGAAGTTATTGCAAAATTAAATCAAAATGTTCACAATCTGCATGCAAAACTATATCCGAGTTATTTTAAGGAATATAATTATAGTGCAATGAAAGAAACTTTCAAAAGCTTGGTGAAAAATAACAGTTTTGTTTTTTTAGTTTTAAAAGATTATGAAGAACCAATCGGTTACGTATGGATTGAAATTAAAAACTATCCAGAAAGTGCTTTTAAAAATGAGTATAAATCAGTATATGTGCATCAGCTTAGTATCGCTGAAAGTCAGACCCAAAAAGGTTACGGTAAAAAACTAATGAATGAGGTCTATGAAATTGCTAAAAAGAACGATATAGATTTAATTGAACTGGATTATTGGTGTGAAAACATTGCTGCAAAAGAGTTTTATAAGAAACAAAACTTTAAAAAGTATAGGGAGTTTGCATTTAGACAGTTGTAAATCCTTTTGAATGTCAATTTTCAAAGGTTGATAGCAAGAATTAATAAAAACCCCGAATCGGGGTTTTATTAATTAATATCTTAACATTCTCCTCGAAAGACTGGGGGGCTGAGGAACTCCACAAACAAAGCTTTGGGTATAACACTCTTTCACGATACTTCGGGTATGCGGTATATATGTGGTGAAATGTTTATTCACGGTAGTTGTATGTGTCGGGTGAAAAACCGGAATCACATTGTTAATGACATTAGTTTTAACATATTGCTTTGTCGGGGAGGTTTGAGGTGGATTATACTGAGTAGGCATTCTGTGAGGTGGGCAATATTGTGGTGGATATTGACCGCCTTTCGGATGCCCCCAGGGCTTATTATACATTTAAACACCTCCTGGATATTTTTTGGAAGTCATTGTTAGTTTATGAAAAAAATTGATAAAGGGACTGGTATAAATGCCTTTATCAAAAGTTCATGGGCATATCAGATCTTTCACTCATTACGAATTTGATTAATTGCTTGACGAACAAATGACTTGTGTCTTTTCTTCCAGCTATTTTCCTTGCTTTTTTCCAAGCCCCATTCAGGGAATGTAGATAACCGTAATGCGGCAAATAATTGCCAGAAGGGTAAATTTGTAAAATCCAACTCCGGCATCATGGATTTATATCGATGGGTGAAGTCATTCATTGCTTGCATTCCAAAATGATATGAAATTTCGAGTTGACTATTGGCAAGGTCAGCCAAAGGGTCCCCTAAGCCTGAGTCTTCCCAATCAATTATGGAAACTAGTTTATCCTCTTTCCATAATATATTTCCTGGCCAATAATCACCATGAAGGATTACTTCTTTATTCTTGGAGGGGAATGGAATGGAATATTTTAACAAATCCCTAATCGTGCTCAGATTTAATGTTTCGTCCAGGCTTACCCTTTCTTTATTATTTAACATCTCGACATATGTATTTTCTACTTTAGGCAGGAATGATAAAGATAGATCTGCACAATTAACACGATGGATTTTTGCTAGATTGATTGCCAATTGTAATATATGATGATTAAGATTTGAGGGGGTGAATTCTGACTTACCCTCAATAAACTCTAGAAGTATGCATGGCTTGGAAAATATCTCGCAGGATTGCTCGAAGTAATATGGCATCGGTACAGGCAAACCGGCAGCTTTCAATATCCCTAAGAGCTTGTGTTCATCTGCTGCAATATTTGGATTCCGTTTCAAGTCATTATCACCATGCTGACGAACGATCATTTTTACGATCCTGCCTGACGATTGTAATATTTCAAGTCCTGTCACCTGTGCAGAAATACCGCCTTTTAATTCCCATACGCGAATTAGCTTGTTTCCTTGATCAAAATTTTGAACCAATCGTTCAAAATTACCATATTCGTTCATCATATGTCATCTCCTTAATCCCGTTCAATGTTAAGGTATTTAAGTTCACATTTTCCTATAACTTTCGTGAAAAAATTCAAAGGCCTCATATTTGGAATTTCAATAAATGAAACCAATAGCTTGTTACACACGCAAAGTAATTTAAACAAGTAAGGTGTGCTGACATTGAAAATTGAAAAATATAAAGTGGATACACCAAAAGGGACGTTACAATATAATATTAGTGGAAACGGCAAGCCAAATATAGTTTTGATTAACGGTGGTTCTGGACCGATAGAGGGTTGGATGAAAATCCACCCGGTAATTTCGGAATCTGCATCAGTATTTTCCTATAATCGTTTTGGTGTTGCTGGCAGCGATAAACCGAAGGAAAGCCAAGACGGGATAAATATTGTTAACACTTTACGTGAAGCATTATCAATCGTGGTTTTGAACCTCCATATTTATTGGTGGGACATTCCCTAGGCGGCTTATATGCTAATTTATATTCCCGACTTTACCCAAATGAAGTAGCGGGAATTGTTTTTTTAGAATCCAGTACTGCGAAAGATATCAGCCTTAATGAATATCAAGGCAAGGCAGTAAAAACCATTAATAAGATGTTCAAGGTGTTTGATTCCTTGTCTTCACATAAACAATTCAATGAAGGTAATTTTGTGGAAAAAACTGTGGATCAAATCCAGCAAACTGATACATTTCCCGAAATACCTGTATTTGTAATTACTGGCGGACAAAAAATCGAATGATGCCGGAGAAAATTCGAAAAAAACGACTTGAGAATCAATTGGAATTACTTTCGATGTCAAAAAACAGCAAACACATTATCGCTGAAAAAAGTGGACATTTTCCACAATTATCAGAACCCACCATAGTGATTGACTCAATCAAAGATTGTGCAGAAGCAATAATTAAAATAAACCATCACCAATAAATGCTAAGCCTTTTGTTAGAGCATTATTGTTAATGTTGACTTTTTCTTAAATCTCTCTATCTCATTCCAACTATATTTATAGATGGGTTATCTCCAATAATTCCTGATGCCAAAGTGAAAAAAAAGAAGATAACTTTTTCAAAAAATTTTCGTCCATTGGGCGAATGTCATAATATAATATGCCAAAAAACACCTTTTGGGGTGTGTTTTTTTTGGAACGGCAGGCGAGATGAAGAATTCTATATTATTTTGAAATTTCTTTAATCCGATAGTTATGTGTACAAGCATTTATTCATACATAACATAAGATTAATAGAGGTGATAGAAATGGTAAAAGTATTTATTGATCCCGGCCATGGAGGTACGGATCCAGGCTCTGTGGGGAATGGATTAAGAGAAAAGGATTTAACTTTATCCATTGCAACTCGAATTAAAGACATCTTATTAACAGAATATAATAACGTTTATGTGAAAATGAGCAGGACCCAAGATACGTACCCCTCCTTAAACGATCGTACGAATGCAGCGAACGCGTGGGGAGCTGACTTTTATCTCTCCATCCACATTAATGCTGGCGGCGGAACTGGGTACGAGGATTACATCTATACGTCCACTAACCAAATCTCGAAAACGTATCAAGATCATATTCATTCAGAGGTTATGAAGCTTATCAACATCCAAGACAGAGGACAAAAAACAGGAGATTTACATGTACTCCGTGAAACGGACATGCCTGCACTCCTGTCTGAAAATGGATTTATCGATAATGTCAATGACGCAGCCAAATTGAAAACAGCTTCCTTTATCGAATCACTGGCTCGCGGACATGTAAACGGTTTAGTTAAATGCTTCAATCTTACAAAGAAAAGTACAGCTGTATACCACACTGTCGTTAGTGGGGATACCGTATACTCCTTAAGCACCGCTTATGGCAGTACGGTTCAGCAAATTAAAGATTGGAACGGTCTTGACAGTCAGTACACCATTACAGTAAACCAGAAGTTGCGGGTTAAATGAATAATTAATAATTGACTGGTTAAATTATTTATAACTTCCAGAAGCACTCCACGCAAGAAGCCCTTCTTAAAAGAGAGGGGCTTTTCCAGGTTCAGGAATATGTATGTGATGAAATAATCATGTACATTCTACTGTCCTGATTTGTCCATTCCCTGGATAATAGTGGAGGGAGTGAAAGGAGAAAAATAATAAATTTGCACAGAAGGCACCCGCACTTTCGTAAGCATAGGCTAGGGGAGAACACGCTTCCCTACGGATTTTCACCGGCAGGAATTCCACCTGCCTCAGCGTATTTGCTTTTCGGTACTTCTGAAACCCTTACCTTGCGACCCGGTGGCTACAATGTTTTCCGGCGCTCTTCCCTTCTAGAGCTACAGAGGCATATGCTTATTCTCCAATTATAAGATTCTTATATGAAGATGTGAATCGAATAATAAAAATGAGAAATTTGATTGCACAATATAGACAATTTCATTCTTTTTGCATGAAAGGAAAATTTACTGAAAAATGCGTCCTGGAACGCATATAGTTTCCAAATGCATTCACTTAATGAAAAAGTAATCTGGGGAAAACGGATATGATATTTTAAATCGCCGATTGACAATTGCAGGTGATTCAATGTTAAGATAGTGATCGTTTTTTTAAATTCATCAGTAAATGTCTAAGAAAACTGGTTCTGTGGGAATTGTATATGTTGGTTATTCCACTTCTTAACTAATGTAAGCTATGTTTTATTATAGGCTGACACAAATTTAACTGGATTCTTTGTAATGACATATAAAAAGAACAATACTAAAAAGCACAAACCATAATGGCTTGTACCTAAAATGTATCAGCAAATAAATTGAATCTATGTATTGTTGCTCATTATTCCTTTATTTTCCTTTGTGTAAAGAAATCCTCGAGTTGGATATTAATCGTATATTTTAATGGCTTGAACCACTTTTCCTAAAATACGGACTCTATCATTTTTGATGTTATAGGTTTTTTCTTCATAAAAAGGATCCGTGCTGCAGGGAGTAAGTATGATGTTTTCTTCATTGATATTCACTTTTTTGACTGTAGCATCGTGACCATTTACTAAAACCACACCAATTTTTCCGTTTTCGACGTAGGTTGTTTTTTCAACGAGAATCAATGATCCGTCTCTGAATTCTTTGTTCATGCTATTGCCACTCACTCTAAGGAAAAAATATTCTTTATTCGAATTTAGCATCGAATTTAATGTCGGCATATAGGCTTCAATATATTCATTGGTAAAATTAGGATCTCCAGCAGGGATATTTCCGTAAACACCAATTAATCTTACATTCTTTTCATTTAGGAATTCCATTCCAGGATTATTTCTAACGACTGGTGCTCCTTCAATGAGGTGGGATAGCGGTATTTCAAAGCATGTGGACATCATGCTCAATTTATCCATTAAAGGTTTATTCCGTCCGGATTCCCAGGCCGATACTGCCGTTGGGGCCACTTTTAATATATTTGCCAAATCTTCTTGTGTCATTTTTCTTTCTTTTCTTAACATTTTAATTCGTTCACCAATGTGCATATTTCTTCACCTCTTACTTGAATATACACTATGAGTGAAAGTGAGTAAACTTAAAGTGCGTGAATTTTGCGAAAAATTGTTGGAAACTATACTTCAAGTGTGATATCATTTTTTTAGACAGGTGGTGACAAGATATGACAAACGTTAAGTTCACACTTAAACAAGCGAGGAAGTATAAAGGATTAACTCAAGATGAAATGGCTAAAGCGCTGAAGATGGCCAAGAGGACTTACATTGACTATGAGCAATATAAGATTCCTTTACGAATCGATAAGGCTTATTTATTTGCTGAATGTGTAGGATTCTCAATCGACGATATCATTTTTTTTGACCCTCACCTACACTTCAAATGTAGTTGAAAGTTCAAGTGTACCAGCGTTTCTTCAACAGAGTGGCCATTCGGATTGTAAAGTCTAATCAATTACAATTCTAACTTCCATGGGACAAGATTCAAGGAATGATGGAAAGAGGGTGAACAAAGTGGAAAGGGAAGTTGCAGTAGGAGCTGCTGCCGTTAGCACATTTAAGATTGGAAGGAAATTCGTGGAGAGGTCATTGAGGATATTATCGTACCCGACGGTGTTGTCAAATTGGCTTATCACTGAAATTATTGATCCTGTTCTCAGGATGAAATACGCGTATGTAGGAGGAAGTACTTAAAGGAGTAAAAATCCAAACTTCTTGGGTGTTACTTAATAAAAGGGCTGTATGCTGATATTTAATATAAAATAGACGATTGATACTGAAATCCCAATGAATGACAGCCAATTGCTGTGAAACATTTTAATTTACTTAATGTTTAGGACGGATTTTCAAAACACCATGAATAGGAGCAATTGGACAATGGCAAATTCGAAGGAAAAGTTAATATGGATGAACAAGCCCTTATCCTTTGCAGGATAAGGGCTTGTTCTGATTTTTGTGAACTTGAAGCATCCCGATTTCCTCCGTAAGTACGTCTTCATCAAATGAAAAAGACTGCATCCCAAAATGAAATGAAAGCGAATCTTCATACTTTATCTCCATTTTTAATGGACTTCTTCTAGTTTTTTTCTCCCATCTTTATGAAGATGGCAGGTAATGGTATGCAAAAGTACAATTATATAATAATGAAGGCTATGGAAGTCCTGGGAAGGAGGGCATTGACAATAGAATGAGTACGAAAAAATACTATAGGATATTGGAGGAGATAACAATTGAAAAGGAATGTTATCAATTATGTCGTTTTTCTTGTCCTTATTCTAACCATATTAATTATGGCTAAGCCAGACATTTCCTCAGCAGGGAAATTGAAGCCGCCCTCCGAAACTTTCAGTCCAGGAGATTGGTTTCTTGGAAGCATTCCTCCCAATCTTGACAAACAGAAACCACCGATCGTGTTTGTTCAAGGGAGAAACAGCAGTTCAACCAGCTGGTACGGTGAAACGGAATATCATGGGATCAATGATATGTATACCAAGGCGTATGAAGCAGGCTACCAAACGGTTTTTGTTCAGCTTCATGATTCAGCTGGAAATGGATCAGTAAGCCAATATGCTAATGGAAGGCTTTTAGCTCAAATGCTTTCAGAAATCAGTAACCATTTCGGGGGCGAAAAAGTAAATATTATAGCTCACAGCAAAGGGGGTGCAGACACCCAAGCGGCTCTAGTACATTATGGAGCACACCAATATGTTGGAAGGGTCATCACTTTAGCTTCCCCTCATCATGGTTCTTACCTTGCTGATTTGGCTTATAGCTGGTATGCGGGCTGGCTTGGTTCCCTATTAGGTCAAAAAGATGATGGAACTTATTCGTTACAAGTTGGTAAAATGGCGGAATTTCGTTCTGTCACGGATAACCATATTAACTCCCGTAAAAACATGTATTTCACTGTGGCAGGTATGAACAGAGGCCCGGTTCTTTCAGCTTTATCAATGGGTGGACAATATTTATCTTCATATGGCGAAAATGATGGTCTAGTAAATGTATGGAGTACAAAAATACCCTACGCAACACATTTATTTACGGATCCCAACTTTGATCACGACAATATCCGAGTCGGTTCAGCTGTATTTTCAAGAATTGAACCCTATTTAAGGAGTACTTCCACCGCTGGGATTCCTGGCTTTAATGTCAATTATAAAGAACGAGTTGAAGATGATGTCATTACAACCGCACTCGCTCAAACTGTTCTTGGTGATGTCCTGAAACAAAATGTTTGGATTGAACAAAGTTTCCATGTAAATGAATCAGCCCCGGGTATTATAACCATATATACAGCCTCAGATGATGTCGAGGTTGAATTGATTTCTCCATCCAATAAAAAATATTCACCTTCCTTAAAGTTTGATTCAGCCAAAAATGAAACTTCCTTTTTTAATGGTGCAACCATCCAAACATTCAATAGAAACAACCTCGAAATCGGTGACTGGAAAGTGAGGATGAAGACTAAATCGCCAAAAGATGCCTACCTGTTCACAGCACAATTTAACGAAAAGAATCCCATAACATTAAGTATGGCCGGAAAAGTTAAGCAAAAAGATGCAAAATTTTTAATAAAGAATCCAATGAATGATAAAAAAACGCCAATCAGCACAACATTTTTGGTTCATTTAGTAGATGAAACCGGTATTGAAATTAGTGGGAAAAGCTCAATTAAGGTACTTGAGACCGAAAATTATACTGGTACCCTTCCAGAAGTGCCTAAGTCAGGTGTTTATAATGTAACAATTGACGTTAAGGAAAAAAATGTGGATGGCACTGAGAGAACCCGGACGCTAGTTCGTTCGGTCTATATCGAGAAATAGTGAAATGCCTTCTCTCATTGAGAAGGTACCAAATTCGAAGAAAAGTCAGTTTTCCGGCATGAGCGTCGTAATTTTCTTCAATCATGTAGGGTTTCATCCAGTAAAATCATGGTTCGGGATAAGAGTATTACGAACCTCCTTTTTTTACCAAATGGATACCTTTTCTTAATTGAAAAGGTATTTTTGGGGTAATGTTTAATGGTATGGTTAACTTGGGAGTTGGTGATTCAGCCAAAGGAAACATTCAGGTCGTAATTGTTATTATAGATATTAATTTAACGGATGATCGATGGGGATAGAAGCGAGTCGGGCTCTTTGCAATACAAGAGATTGATGAATTGCAGCGAGAGACAAAGGGTTTAATCTGTCTTATGATAAGTGTTTCTATAAGACATTATACCAGTTTTAAGTGCAGCATAATTGCCAATGCTTGCATAGCCATAAAACCAGCCCATGAAAATCCCTGCAACCAAGTTATGACGATGACTGATGAAAATGGAAATGAATAAGCCAAGACCCAAAGCGATGGTAGGGATGAATTTTGGACGAATATGAAACATGACCTTTATAAGTTGAGTAAGAATCATGATGATCGGAATGGCTATTACCGCATCCCAAAAGTTTGTATGGATGGTTGGAAAGTCCATAATTTCACCACCTTAATTGAAGTTTTCAAAATTAATTTTCACTTTTTATCAAGGCTTTATACCATAATAAATAAATTCATATTTAAAACTAATAAATAAAAGGTTATGCAACCAGGTTTTGAAGATTTTCAGAGTTCAATTTTAAAGCCATCAATCCATATAATTATATGGATTGATGGCTTTTTCTGGTTGGCAGCGGGAATGGTTTTCATAATACACGGAGCGAGCCAACATAAGTATGTTATCTATAGTAAAAATAATGAACGAAATATCGGACTCATTTTTGATGGACAAGCTGTAACCTTTCTCATGGTTAAGAATACGATATGAATGACGATAAACAGTAAAAAATAAATAATACCTATTAATGGGAGGTTTTAATGAGCAAGGAAACATTTATTAAGGAAATTGCTCCTTATACCCAGAAAATTCAAAAGGAATTTAATATTTTACCTTCTGTTGTCATTGCACAAGCTTGCTTGGAGAGTGGATATGGGACAAGCTTATTAGCAAATCAAGGAAACAATATATTCGGTTCAAAGGGTGACTTTAAGGGTGAGTCTGTCATTATCCAAACATTGGAATACATCAACGATTTGCCCGTTCAAGTATGGAACAAATTCAGAAGATACCCTTCTTGGGAAGAAAATCTTCGAGATCTTGCCAATCTATACGTAAAGGGGACGTCATGGAATAGAAGCCTATATACATCTGTCATTGGAGAAAAAGATTACAAAAAAGCACTCAAGGCAATATTCGATGCGGGGTATGCCTCGGATCCGAAATATACAGAAAAACTGTGAGCCTAATCGAAACAAGCGATTTGATTAAATATGATGCAGGCAACGATTATGTTTATCATATTGTCAAAAAGGGGGATTCCGTCTCTGCGCTTGCAAAAGCATATGGGTTCTACACAAGTGCAGATTCAGCAGTGGAATGGCTTGGTCGATTTAACCTTATTAAAGTGAACCAAAGATTAAGAGTGAAATGAATTTTAACTGGAAGCGGTATTTTAACGCTCTCCTTTTTTATTTGAATGAGCTTCTTACCAAAGTATTTATACCAAGAGGGATAGTGTACCTAACATCCGTTATAAAAGATGTAAAATTCCCATGAAAATGGATTCTATTAAAAAAAATATATCAAAACCTACTCTTCCATATGCATATTGAGAGAATTCAAGACATAAATTAAACAAACAAAAAAAGCGCGGTTAGCGCTTTTAGTGTATTTGTCTATATAAGCCTATTACTTTTCCAAGTATCGAAACATCTCGTAAAATAATTGGTTCCATATTTGAGTTCTCAGGCTGAAGCCTTATGTAATCCGGTTCCTTAAAGAATCGTTTTACAGTGGCTTCATCATCTTCCGTCATGGCCACGACGATATCTCCATTATTGGCATTGCTTTGTTGTTTGACGATGACATAGTCTCCATCATGAATTCCAGCTTCGATCATACTTTCACCCATGATTTCCAGCATGAATACATGGTCATCATGTGGAACCATGCTTTCGGGAAGCGGAAAGTATTCTTCTATGTTCTCGATAGCCGTTATGGGCATGCCCGCTGTTACTTTTCCAAGTAACGGCACGTTCACGACATTGGCTTTGGGAATATTGTTCGCTTCCTCCGAATTCATTATTTCAATGGCCCTTGGCTTGGTTGGATCACGTCTAATCAGACCTTTACTTTCCAGGCGGGATAAATGTCCGTGTACTGTTGAACTTGATGCAAGTCCCACTGCTTCGCCAATCTCCCGTACGGAAGGTGGATACCCTTTTTGGCGAACCTCTTCTTTAATGAAATCAAGAATATCTTGCTGCCGTTTTGATAGTTTAGTCATTTGTGCACCTCTTCCCCAATGTTCTTTGCTATATTATAGCATGGCCCCCAACTCTATACAAACATAAGTTCGAATTTTGTTGTTGACTGAAACAAACGTTCGTATTATAATTTGATCATAACATACGAACGAACATTCGCTTTGGAGGGATATTTATGAAAAAATTATACAAAAATTATATTTATACGATTCTATTAGCGGGATCAGTATTCATCTTTTCAATTTTATTCTCTTGTACATTGAACAATGATCAAAAAAATGATTTCCTTTCTATAGAAGTAAGTGAAGGTGACACCCTATGGGAAATTGCCGAAGAATATGAAGAAGCAAATTTGACAAAAAAAGAATTCATTGGTTGGATAGAAGAGCATAATGGAGTCAGGGCGGATTCGATTAAACCTGGTCAAGTCATCGTCATTCCGGTTAAAGGGGAAGAACTTGTCCAGAATTTGGCGAGTGAGCAGTAAGCAGTGAAGGTAGGGTATTATGAAAGCGGTAATCTATTGTAGGGTCAGCACAGAAAAAGAGTCACAGGAAACATCATTGGCAAGGCAGGAAGATGAATTAGTCAAATTGGCAGAAAAGATGGATGTTGAAGTCATTTCCATAATAAAAGAACAGGCAAGTGGTTATGAGTTGAATAGGGATGGCATTTTTGACATGCTCGAACTATTTAAAACCAAAGAAGCTGAAGTACTATTAATCCAGGACGAAACAAGACTGGGAAGAGGAAATGCCAAAATAGCCCTTTTCCATGTCATCCTTAAAGAAGATGTGAAAATTTATACGCTCTCACACGATGGCGAACTTGAGCTATCGGATTCGGATGCGATGGTCATCCAGATAGTCGGAATTGTAGAAGAATATCAAAGGAAACTACATAATCTAAAAATAAAGCGCGGGATGATAAGGGCCGTGGAAAAAGGGTATCGTCCTCAAAAAAATCTTCAGAATCAAAGGAATTCCACTGGAAGGGACCGTAAGGAGATTCCTATAGAGGAAATTATTAAACTTCGGGCCAATGGATTGACATTTGCAGAGATCGCAGCAACTTTAAGGGGCTTTGGATACAATGTATCTAAGGCTACTGTGAACAGGCGTTTCCTCGAACATCAACTGAATACACTGGAAAGTCAATCATAGAACTTGTAATTTCGCTATTTTTTTAATACCATGACAATATCCGCAGATTATGAAGGAGCGAAATTATGTTATCAAAAGAAAAATTAGCCCGTATTAATGAACTTTCTAAAAAGGCAAAGGCTGAAGGTTTGACGGAAGTTGAAGCGAAAGAGCAAACCCAATTGAGAAGTGAGTATTTGGAAACATTCAGAAAGTCCATGACCAATACGTTGGAGCATGTGAAAGTCGTGGATCCAGAAGGTAATGATGTCACTCCTCAAAAGATAAAAAATATAAAAGAAAAAAGAAACTTACATTAATAAAGCTTGGATTCTTCTGATGGAACATTCCATTTGAGGATTCTCTTAGCATTTTGAAGTAAAAAGAGAGTGCATTCATGTATGTATTCTCCTATTTAGTTTAATCTAAATAGGGACTTCTCTTATTTCTAGAAAATTGTAATATTGGGGCAGTAAATAGTGATTTTAGTTGTGATATTAAGCTTGTCACTATAATATAAAGAGGTACATTACAGGAAGGGATGTTTTTACGATATGTTAGATAAATTAGATGCACTTTCTATTAATACGATTCGTACATTATCGATTGATGCAATTGAAAAGGCTAATTCTGGCCATCCAGGTATGCCAATGGGTGCAGCGCCGATGGCGTATAAACTATGGACAGAATATATGAACCATAACCCGAAAAATCCAGATTGGTTTAATAGAGACCGCTTTGTTCTTTCTGCTGGTCATGGGTCTATGTTGTTATACAGCCTTCTTCATCTATCGGGCTATGGCTTATCTATCGATGATTTGAAAAGCTTCCGCCAATGGGGCAGTAAGACTCCAGGACATCCTGAATACGGACATACGGCTGGTGTAGATGCAACTACTGGGCCGCTTGGACAAGGTATCGCTATGGCAGTCGGAATGGCAATGGCAGAACGTCACTTGGCAGAAAGCTATAACCGCGATTCTTTTAATGTGGTCGATCATTATACATATAGCATTTGTGGAGATGGGGATTTAATGGAAGGTGTTTCTGCAGAAGCCGCTTCATTAGCTGGACATCTACAACTCGGAAGACTTGTTGTTTTATATGATTCTAATGATATTTCCCTTGACGGAGACTTAAGTCAATCATTTAGTGAAAGCGTAGCAGACCGGTTCAAATCTTATGGATGGCAATATATCCGCGTTGAGGATGGGAACGATCTTCAGGAAATTGCTAAAGCGATTGAAGAAGCGAAAACCGATGATGCACGCCCAACATTAATCGAAGTGAAAACGGTTATTGGTTACGGTTCACCAAACCGTTCAGGTAAATCTGCTGTTCACGGCGCTCCGCTTGGTGCAGATGAGCTGAAATTGACAAAAGAAGCATATAAATGGACATTCGAAGAGGACTTCTATGTTCCGGAAGAAGTGTATTCACACTTCAATGAAGCTGTTGTTGATGCAGGCGCTCAAAAAGAAGAGGCTTGGAATGAATTGTTTAAAAATTACAAAGAAGCACATCCTGAGTTAGCAGAGCAATTGGAGCTTGCCATCAAAGGTGAACTGCCTGCAGAATGGGATCAGGAAATTCCAGTCTATGAAGAAGGTAAGACATTAGCTTCCCGTGCTTCAAGTGGGGAAGTACTAAATGCGATTGCCAAAAAGGTCCCTAGCTTCATTGGGGGTTCTGCAGATTTAGCCGGATCGAATAATACTGCCATAAAAGGTGAGACAGATCTATTACCTGGTAATTACAGTGGCCGTAATATATGGTTCGGTGTACGTGAATTCGCTATGGGTGCGGCTTTAAATGGAATGGCACTTCATGGTGGATTAAAAGTATACGGAGGAACATTCTTTGTATTCTCTGATTATCTACGTCCTGCCATCAGAATGGCAGCACTAATGGGACTGCCTGTAAACTATGTGTTCACACATGACAGCATTGCTGTAGGGGAAGACGGACCGACTCATGAGCCAATCGAACAATTAGCATCATTGCGCGCAATTCCTAACCTAGGGGTAATACGTCCAGCTGATGGCAATGAAACGGCAGCAGCCTGGAAAGTGGCAATGGAGTCTACAAATAAACCAACTGCTCTTGTACTGACTCGTCAAGGGTTGCCAACAATAAAAGACACTTCCGAAACTGCGTATGAAGGTGTTTCAAAAGGTGCTTACATCATCTCTGCTTCTAAGAAAGAAGTAGCCGATGCATTACTTCTTGCGACTGGTTCCGAAGTGAACTTGGCTGTGGAAGCACAGAAGGCTTTAGCGAACGAAGGAATTGATGTTTCGGTAATCAGCATGCCATCATGGGATCGTTTTGAAACTCAATCTAAAGAATATAAACAAAGCGTAATCAATCCGGCAGTGAAAAAACGTCTAGCTATCGAAGTAGCTTCACCATTTGGCTGGGATCGTTATGCAGGTGATGAGGGTGAAATATTGGCCATCAATCATTTTGGAGCTTCTGCACCAGGTGGTAAAATCATGGAGGAATTCGGTTTTACTGTAGAAAATGTAGTTGCTCGAGTTAAGGAAATGCTTAAATAATAGTAATGGGGAACTGACACCAACTGGATTGGTGTCAGTTTTTTTACCAAAAACAATCCTATTTTATATTGAATGTGATCCTATTCTAAAGGAAATCTTCCATTCGACAAAAAAAGAAAAAAATTTCTCCAGCAAACAACATATCTTTTTAGTTTGTCAATATATAATGAGAATAAATAAATTTCGTTTAAATGTGTCAGTTAAAGGGGAAAGTTATCAATAGTGGAAAATAGTGGAGAGGGTCCTAGTGGTTAGATGTTTTCGTGACCAAAATAGGAGAGCTAGGAGGCATTGGCTGATGAGAACCTATCAAATTTATTTAATCGAAGATGAATTTGCCCATCATTATTATGGAAGAGAAAAGCTATTTTTCAATTTGTTTTTGGAGTATATTCAAGCAAGGGGCAGACTGAAGAGTATTTTGCAAAAACAAATCGAATATGTCACCAAAACAGTCCCGATTAACCAGTTGCAGGTAGCTATTGAACAACGTTTGCAAAAAAAGATGAATTATTGGGCACAAAATGGAAAATACTATTTAGAAAAAACAAACGGAACAAGTAAAGCCGTTTTAATCATTCAAAATGAGTCCATTACTCTTAAAGCTGAAGGAGATTATGAAGCGGAGACCGCTTTCTTTGAAAGTATTCGAAAATATGAAGCGAGTTTTCTGGCCATTGATTTCGAACATGAAAAATACGGTTGGTTAAAACCAATAAAAGAAAGAAAATTTGTCTAAATGGGGGACTTTTCGGTAGCGGGTATTGTATAATAACCTTTGGTCTAGTACACTGATGTTAGACAACATGAAGGAGGAAATAGTATGTGGGTTTACATTCTAGTTGGCGTACTGGCATTGATTGCTGGAGTAGTGCTGGGATTTTTCATCGCTCGTAAATACATGATGGATTACTTAAAGAAAAATCCGCCAATTAACGAACAGATGTTGAAAATGATGATGATGCAAATGGGTATGAAACCATCCCAAAAGAAAATTAATCAAATGATGAGCGCCATGAATAAACAACAAACAAAATAAGATAGCATGAAACTTTGATATATCAATGTTCTTGGAAGATTGGATGCAAAATTTTATATAATATCGAACTGGTTGATCCTTTAGACTGAATTCTTCCACCGATTTTATATAAAATTTTGGTTTATCTTTCATTTTTGTTTCTTAAGCCACTTTTTCTGAATGAATGATTCAGTTAAGGTGGTTTTTGTTTTGGAAGGAAATCTAAATGTGAAAAATAAAAATCTTTTCTATTAATCTTTTTTATTTAAGCACTTAGCCAATAGAGAGTTAGTTAATATATAAAATTGATTAAAGGTAAGCATCCAAGTAATCAGGTTTTTTTGTGTTGAATGAACTTTATAAATAGAAAAGCAATTAACCTGAGTGGTCGAGTGGTTATTTGGATATTTTTTACACCAGGACCTACTTCCTCGACAGCCCCCATTGGCTTATGGTTAATAACATAATCCGTGGGTTATTTGGAATCTTTTGATGAATCAAGCTCAAGTCAGAACCGCAAATGGCTGAAGTTTTAACTTTTACGATAATATCATCTGAAGTTTTGGTATAGGGGTATTTAACTTCTTTTGGGTTAATTAGGTGATAATATGGTTTCAAAAGGTTTTTATCATCCTCAGGATAAAAGTGAGCAATCTAGGTTAATCTAATATCGGCATATACAGCATTGAATCTTTCTCAAGCATGAGATATCTCTCTAAAAATCATTCCCTCTTTCCTTTGTGTAGGGGGAATTTCATTACAACAATAAATTAATCAACACAGTTGAGGAAGCTGTCGAGTTTTTTGACTTGACTTTATCAACTGTAAATATTATTATTACAGTAATCTTCTTGAGGAGGATGCGAAAGTGAATAGTGATTTTACAATAGCTGTGCATAGTTTGGTCTATTTAGCTTATCTACCAGATCATATGGCAAGCAGCGAGTCGATCGCAGAAAACGTTTGTACAAACCCGGCAAGGATTCGAAAGATGATGAGCTGCTTAAGAAAAAAAGGATTTGTAAAAACTAAAGAAGGTGTTGGCGGAGGCTACATTCTAGACTGTAACCCTGAAGAGGTAAGTTTGGCGGATATTTATATAACTGTTTCACATGGGACTTTGAAACCAAAGTGGTGTACAGGTGATCCGGATAAAAAATGTGTCATATCTTCCAATACCCAGATAGTCATGAATCAAATCTTCGATGAAGCTGAATTATATTTTGAAAAATATTTAGAAGATATAACTCTCAGCACTTTTTTGGAAAAAATTAGACAATGTCCGTGATATTGATTTAGTTTTTTTCTGCATTAAATGTATATTTTATTATTACAGTTAATAACTATAGTTTAAATATCAAATGAACATAAAAGGGGTGTTAAGGAAATGGTTGAAAACGATCAGTTCAAAAATGGGGATTGGGTACAAGGAAAATCAAGAGATGGGGAACTTATCCATGGCTTCATTGAAACGGTAAGTGATAATCGAGAAATCGTTAAAGTGAATGTGGTGGAAAGTGACAATGAAAAAGCGGTTGGGAAATCGATTTGGATTCCGAGTAAATGGACTGAAAAACTGCAGGATTTAGAAATCAGTAACGAAAATCATCTTTTGGCCTTAATTGATTTAGCATTACTTTCTAAAGATGAAACATGGTTTATGGAGTTATCCGGTAAATTGGAATCCATCAAAATCCATCCGAAAATAAATTCGAGGAAATCAGAGTTCCTTATCCCGGGAAATAGAATCGCTAAACTTGATTTAAATAGATGATGAGTAAAGACCATAAATATTTCGGATAATACAAGGAGGAAATGATCATGACGATAGAACATGTAACAGATGATAATTTTGCTAGTGAAATCAAGGAAGGTTTAGTATTGGTTGATTTTTGGGCACCATGGTGCGGTCCGTGTAAAATGATTGCCCCAGTGCTTAATGAAATTGATGTGGAAATGGGTGATCGGGTTAAGATCGTAAAAATTAATGTGGATGAAAATTCAGATACGACAAGCGAATATGGAGTGATGGGAATTCCAGCTCTAATTCTATTCAAAGATGGAGAAAAGGTAGATCAAGCTATTGGCTTCCAGCCAAAAGAAGCCATTTCGGCATTAATCACAAAACATGCAGAATCATTATCATAATATGCGGATGTATATTGTGAATTAAGGACTTATACCACCCAACATGGTGGGTAACCAAATGGAGGATTACTAAATGAATTCTAAATATACACCATTATTTGAATCGTTTAATATAGGAAAGAAATTAGAAGTGAAAAATCGATTGGTGATGGCGCCTATGACAAATTTCTCTTCTAATCCCGACGGGACTGTAACCGACGCCGAAGTTAACTATTATGAACGTAGGTCAAGTGGGGTCGGCATGGTTATAACGGCATGTACTTACGTGACGGCTAATGGCAAAGGTTTTCTTGGGGAATTTGGCGGAGATCAGGATGAATTGATACCTAGTTTAAGTCGTTTGGCATCAGCGATTAAAGAAAAAGGTGCAAAGGCAATTCTTCAGATTTTTCATGGCGGACGTGAGGTACCACCGGAATTAGTAAATGGCGATGTTGTCAGTGCAAGCAATATCCCCTCGGGAGGCGAAGGGAAAGCAGTTCCGCGTCCACTAGCTGAAAAGGAAATAGAATCGATCATTCTCGACTTTGGTGAAACCACACGACGGGCCATTGAAGCGGGATTTGACGGTGTTGAGATTCACGGTGCAAATGGTTACTTGCTTCAGCAATTCTTTTCGCCGCATTCAAACCGGCGTGAAGACAAGTGGGGCGGTTCACTTGAAAAGCGACTGGCTTTTCCATTAGCGGTTGTGGATGAAGTGAAAAAGTCTGTTGCTGAACACGCCACGGATCCGTTCATCGTAGGATATCGTTTTTCACCGGAGGAGCCTGAAACACCAGGAATCACCATGGATGATACACTCGCATTAATTGATGGGCTTGTAACAAAAGATCTTGATTATCTTCATGTATCATTAATGGATTTCTGGTCGAAAGCAAGAAGGGGAGCCGAGGTTGACAGACCTCGGATAGAAATTATAAAAGAACGTATTGGAGATCAAGTACCTGTCATTGGTGTTGGTTCCATCTATACAGCGGATGATGCGATCAAAGCACTGCAATCGGGTGTACCGTTAATCGCATTAGGCCGTGAAATCATTATCGATCCTGAATGGGTACAAAAAGTGGAAGAAGGCAGGGAAGCTGAAATCGTGACAAAAATAAACAAGGATAATCAGCAGCAACTTGCTATTCCAGACCCATTATGGCAAGCGATCATCCACTCTCCAGGATGGTTTCCAGGGATTGAATAAATAGACTTTCATATATTAGTGAAATATAAAATGCATAATGGTGTTCAAAACCATTATGGAATGAATATACTTGGAAAAAATAACCCCAGACAACGGACACACATATAAAAGTGTTCCTTGTCCGGGGTTTTTATGTTTATGGAAGGATCATTTAGATGAGTGAAGTATTTTCAAATTCAATCCTTGAAAAGAATGAGTAACTGAATATTCTATTTCCAATCTGTTTCGGAAAATAACAAAGGGGAAAGACTTACGAATTTTCATTACCAGCAATTAAGTCTTAAGGTCAGATACAATCGGAAATTTTGGCGAGGAAAGGGGCTTTATTTACGGAACGCTTGGAAAAGGAAGGAGGACACCACTCTTCCAGAATCCAGCTTTAGAGGACTAACTTAGGAAAGCCTCCACGCCCAGAAGAGCCAAAGGGGGCTTAAGAAAATGACAATACCGGGACCACCTATTTGCTTCATAGGCACTTTCTTTATATTTTCCGTAAATTGGGGCGCAGTTCATCTATACGACGATGTCTTTATATGTTAGATTATTTTTTTGTCTTTTTCTCTCGTATTATAGAGGGCAGATTAAATACAAAATGGTAACCTAAGTAGAAGTATATTTAAAAAAATAATGTGTACTGCCATCCGGAAAACACTACATAGAATCTAATAAAAAAATATACTTCTTTTCTTAAGAATAAATGCTTTCACAGAACCAGCAGCTACTCCAAACACTGCCATGTCCAATAATGGATAGAAGAAAAAAACTGTATGAGAAGACTCTGATAAAAATTGATATGAACTTTAATAGTATATGTACTTGATTTTAAGGGGAATTTTAAATCGAAAATCACTTGTTGGAAGTCTGATCCTTATACATTCGTACCAAAGGTTAGAATCTGGAGAAAATACGTCCTGGTTTTTCTAAGGAAAAAGAAAAAACACGGAGTGGTTTTATCCAACTCCGTGTTTTTCATAATGTAGGGATTATAAAACCGAAGCTTTCTTTAAAATAGAAAAGAATCAAGTGAGTAAGGGCCAGCTCCGGTTAACGCAACGCCAATCGCCACTGCAAGAACGGCAAGATTATATTCATAACCATTTTGAGTTGCCCAGTAGCCATTTGATCCATGGACTTTAACGATCGCAACGAGCATTGTAAGTGCAATTAATATACCGGCAAAGGGTGTAAGGAGACCTAAAGCAAATAAAGCTCCGCCAATAAGCTCTGATAGACCTGCAAATAGGGCCATGGTAACTCCTGGCTTCATGCCAATCGAATCGAACCAGCCCCCTGTACCTTTTAAGCCATGTCCGCCAAACCATCCAAATAATTTTTGAGCTCCATGTCCAACAAACGATAACCCAATTACCACACGTATATCTAATAAACCTATACCAATCATTTATGATTCCTCCTGGAATTTATTTTTAATTTAGATATTTTTAATTCGAGATTTATATTAAAAAAAGTAAGATTGTTATCTCGAATTAATTTATCTTTAATTAAAGATAATATTTTTTGAGCGATTTGTCAAATATAATTTTCTCATTTTAATCTGAATGATTGCCGTGGAGAAAAAAGGAAACAGGTTCTGTACTAAAGGGAGATGAGCCCGTTTCAGAAAAAGAGGAGGAATGTTCACTGTGTCAGCTACTACAATTACAGTGTACTGCATGAAAATCTGGATGGGAGGAAGTTTTGCTTTTTGAGATGCTACTGTCTTCAGAAACCGTAACACATTCCTTTATCATTCTGTAGGTAGACTTCGTCATGAATATTTTGGGTGTAACAGTCACAATTAGGGTCTTCAAACGAATGACCTCCTGCTATATCTATGTTACTCGTGAAATTCGCTGATTTACTCGTGAGTTTCGTACTTTTACTCGTAATTAAAATGCCATTTATGAATAAATTCATAAAGGATACCTTTGATGGATCCGGCATTACCTGATTCGGGTCACCCGATTATTTTATGAGGTGACTGACGCATCGACTGGCCCAACCACGCTTTCAATTGATCCAGCAAGCTTTTTCTCAGATACTGGTGATTCAGCGACTATTCTGCCTGCATTAAGTACCGAAAACAGTACATAGGAGGTGTTTATTAGTGGGGTGCTGCAATTTCCGGACAATTCTTATCTTAGCTGGATCTCCTATTATTCTTGTTGTGACAAACTATGCACCGACATCCGATGTTGATATTGGAACATGTCATTTGCATTATTTTAAATGAAAAAACAGGCAGCGCACATAGCGCTTGCCTGTTTAGATATAGCAAAGGTCATGTCTAAGTATTCAAATGAGAATGAATGCAAAAAGGGGAGTTTGACAGCAAAATAATTCATATAATAACATATGTGGTTATCTATGGGAGATGAACTGAGTTAAAAACCTGAACCAGTTTTATAAAAAAGTTCATTATATTTATTTAATAATTGATCGAGTTGCTGGCTATATTCAACGGCAACATGCGAGTTTAAACCATCTTTAGCGACAATCTTGATAAGTTCATTTCTCTTTAATTCAATCTGTTCGAGAAATTCATTCTTTTTAGCCATTATATTTCCTTTCTGGCCCCAACATTTTTTCAAGGTACCCTTATTATGTGTTCGTTGTAAAATATGTATGAATATAACAATTATATCGGCTTGGACAAATGAATTCAAATAAGTTAACCTAATCCGTGCCCCATCCAGTTATAAGCAATTGGTTGTCATGAAATATTCAAAGTTCCATAAATGTATTTTTTTATCTAATTTGTTACAATGTTTATAGGTTGACATACATAGGAGTGAGCTTATTTGGATGATATTAATATTTTTTTAGCTTTTGGGGCGGGATTTCTGAGTTTTATTTCGCCATGCTGCTTACCGCTATATCCGGCCTTTTTATCTTATATCACTGGTATGAGTGTTGGTGAAATCAAATCCGAGAACGCCATGCTCCAAAGAAGAAGCATGTTGCATACTTTATTCTTCCTTCTTGGGTTTTCTCTGGTTTTTATTGCAATAGGGTTTAGCACATCATACCTAGGTTCTTTTTTCTCGAATTATAAAGAACTAATTCGTCAGATTGGAGCCATCCTGATTATCATTTTTGGTTTATTCATTGTAGGAATCTTTCAGCCGAAATCTTTGATGAAAGACAGTCGTTTTGAATTTAAGAACCGACCTAGCGGATATATAGGCTCCATTCTTATCGGACTTGCCTTTGCGGCTGGATGGACCCCTTGTGCAGGTCCGCTATTAGGTGCTGTCATTTCACTGGGTGCAACTAATCCTAGTGCGTCCATGAGCTATATGACTGCCTATATTTTAGGATTTGCCATACCGTTTTTCATATTATCCTTCTTTGTCGGAAAATTGACATGGATCAAAAAGTACAGCCAGTACATCATGAAGATTGGCGGATATTTAATGATTGTAATGGGTGTGATTTTGTTTTTTGATTGGATGACCAAAATAATCGCAGTCCTGTCTAGACTATTCGGTGGCTTTACCGGGTTTTAGTCCATAATAAGCTATTTTTTCAATAAAATTCAAAATGGATTGTCTTTAATTAGGTTTTATGATGTGATTTTAAAATTATAGGATTTATCATGCTGTTGTGTGAGGAAGAACGGCTATGGCCCGAATATTTATCGTTGAAGATGCAAAGCTTATGAGAATGACACTTTCAAATATTTTACCTAAGCAGGACAATGTAGTGGTCAGTGAGGGCGGGAATGGACGAGAAGCCATTGGATGATATCGAAAATTGGAATCCTGACCTTGTAATGATGGATATTCCCATGTCAATCTTGAGCGTTCTGGATGCCGTTAAAGAAATTAAGAAGGAATTTCAGGCTAATGTGCTCTGCCATGGGTCAGCAAAAAATGGTTGTCGAGGGTATAGAAGCTGGGGCGCAAGATTTTAACGTCAAGCATTCTGACGAGGGATTGGTATAGGATGACATAAAAACGGCGCTTGATTAACAACACTCTCCTTGTTTATCTCAAATAGGTAATATATACTTTGTTTATAAATTGAAGTCATATATAATTTATAATGGTACTTACCTATTTTTAGTTTAAAGGGATGGTTAAGAGATGATATATATATCAACAGGTATAGCGATTGTGATGGCTATAGGTGTTTTCATGTTACGGATGAAGGAAACGAAAAAACCAGTGAATGAAAAGAAAATCATTTTACCGCCGCTGTTTATGAGTACGGGTGCTTTGATGTTTATTTTCCCGATGTTCCGGGTGACTCGATACGAATTGTTGGAGGCTCTTGTTGCAGGGATGCTATTTTCCATCTTATTGATAAAAACATCTAAATTTGAAGTTAGAGATGAAAAAATTTATATTCTGCGCTCTAAAGCATTCATATTCATATTGATCGGTCTCATGGTGATTCGACTGGTGGCAAAACTGATGCTGGGAAGCACGATTGAAATCGGTGTATTGAGTGGAATGTTTTTCTTACTTGCTTTTGCGATGATCGTTCCGTGGAGAATTGCCATGCTTTACCAATATAAGAAAGTTAAAGCAGCCAGTTTCGACAGAAGTAGCATGGTGTAATACATGTACTGTAGGATTTAATCAAAGAACAATCAATAAACCTGAGTCGATAAATGACTCAGGTTTTTCATTTGCCTGGGAACTTTTTATGAGGGGGAAAAATTCATCCTAAAACCTAGTAATTTTATCCGGATTATATTATATTAGTATTATTATAATATTTTACTTAAGGAGGAAACGGTTCATGTTACAAATGATTATGTTCGGGATTATTTGTGGTTTACTGCTGGGATTTGTGCTTCAAAGAGGCCGTTTCTGTGTTGTTGGTGCATATCGTGATTTGATTTTAGCTAAAGATGGACGGATGTTCTTAGCTACATTTATTGTAATAGCGATACAAAGTATTGGTGTTTATGCATTGAATGATACAGGGGTCATTCAGTTTGGAAATGATGGTTTTCCATGGTTGGGAACAATCGTGGGTGGCTTTATTTTTGGCATTGGTATGGTTCTGGCAGGAGGTTGCGCCACTGGAACATGGTATCGTGCCGGAGAGGGTATGATCGGAAGTTGGGTTGCTCTTTTTGGATATATGCTAGGGGCAGCAATGACGAAATATGGTGTATGGAAAGTGGCTGGAGATAATCTGTTATCTTATCGTACAAGTGATACGTATATTCATGAAACATTAAATGTTTCACCATGGGTGCTTGTTATTATTGTGACACTTTTGGTTGGCCTATTGGTGATTCGTGAATTGAGAAAACCGAAACTTCCAATTTTTAAAATGAAACCGAAAAAAACGGGATTGGCCCACATCTTATTCGAGAAACGGTGGCATCCCTTTGTTACAGCATTATTGGTCGGCCTTATTGCAATCATGGCATGGCCGCTAAGCGCAATGACAGGCAGGATGTTCGGACTTGGAATTACAGCGCCTTCCGCGAACATTCTAACCTTCCTTATAACAGGAGATGATGCGTTAATCGACTGGGGTACGTTTTTAGTATTGGGTATTTTCCTCGGCGCTTTCATTGCTGCCAAAGGAAGCGGGGAATTCCGTTGGCGTTTGCCTGATATGAAAACGTTACGTAACAATGCAATTGGCGGTGTAATCATGGGATTTGGTGCAAGTGTTGCCGGGGGATGCACTATCGGAAATGGTTTGGTGAACTCGGCGCTATTTGCTTGGCAGGGTTGGATTGCTATTGTCTTTTTCCTGCTGGGTACATGGGTAGCAACTTATTTTACGATTATCCGTAAGGAAAAGCTGACAGCAGCTGCATCCAAATCGGCATAAGATACGAGTCAAAAATTTTTAATTCAAGGAGTGGAATATAAATGGCAAAAGTATTGGAAACGACTGGAATGGTATGTCCATTCCCTTTAGTGGAAGCAAAAGAAGCGATAGTGGACATGGTAATAGGAGAGGAATTGATCATTAATTTCGATTGCACACAAGCAACGGAGAGCATTCCGCGTTGGGCTGCTACCGAAGGTCATGAAATTACGGAGTTTGAGCAAATCGATGACGCTAAATGGCGTATAATCGTGAAAAAGGGAAAGTAAATTGATTTGAAGAAAACGTGTTTGGGTTTCCTATGCACGTTTTTTTATTTTTTTCGGGGTTGAATAATTGGAAGCTGAACGTTTCTAGTGATAACATGTCTTTAACCAATTTATTAAGGAGATGTTGATAATGGTAGACAAGGTCATTTTAAACGATGTTCCACTGCATGTCACTGACTTTCTTTCTGAAACTGTAAAGGATTCTGAAGGAAAGGGAATTAGAAAAGTCAGTTTCAATTTCAGGGTTACACATAGTGAATATCATGATATTACAACACTGCTTTATCAAATGGTATTTGATTTAAAGATTCCACAGTCAAACGAGGAGTTTCGAGCAGAGATCTTTAACTACGCAACTTCGGTCACGAATCTATATGAAGAAAATGCGGTGGGGGAATTTTCGCTTGTCTTGCTGGAAGTGAACGGTCAGGAATGATTACATTGCCAGTCTTGTAAAGATATGGGTTACTGTCTATAATAATAGTGACGATCATTTTATACATATGAGGTGGTACTTTGCTTAGTGGATGGTTTTTATGGTTTATTCTATTTTGGGTAGCCCTTTTAATTATATTGATGAGCATAGGTGGCTTTTTCATGTTTCGGAAGTTCCTGAAAAGATTTCCGAAAGAAGATGGGAAATCCGATATGGATTGGGAAGAATACTATTTGGAACAAACAAAGCACTTATGGTCAAAGCAGCAAAAGGAATTACTGGAAGATTTAGTGAGCCCTGTGCCAGAACTTTTTCGTGATGTTGCACGTCATAAAATCGCGGGGAAAATCGGTGAGTTGGCGTTAAAGGAAAAAGCGGGCGATATTACGGAAGATTTAGTGATACGCGGCTATATCATTGCCACACCAAAACGTGACCATAAATTTTTACAAAAAAAATTAACTGAAAGAAAGGTGAATATGGTTCCATATGAACACTTATTCAGCTAATGATTAAAAAAGCAGACTCTTTTGGAGTTTGCTTTTTTTATTCTGAATCTTTCAAAAGAATGGGGCAGTGTGGTAAAAATCAGAACGTTTGTACCCAAACCATGCTATTCGTAAAATTTTTGATATAATAATAGTAAGTAAAAATTAGGACGGAGTGAAACTATGAAATTTATCCATACGGCTGATTGGCATTTGGGGAAAATCGTTCACGGGGTACATATGACAGATGACCAAAGGCATGCACTCTTGCAATTCATAGAAATTGTCGAAGAGGAAAAACCGGATGCGGTTGTGATTGCCGGTGATCTATATGATCGGTCCGTTCCGCCGACTGAAGCGGTGGAGCTTCTTGATGAAATCCTTTATACGATTAATGTGAAAATGAATACTCCGATTGTTGCGATATCGGGAAACCATGATTCTGCGGAAAGACTCGCATTCGGTTCATCGTGGTATCGTCATAGTCAGTTATACATTCATGGGAAATTGACAAAAACATGTGAGCCGGTCCGTATCAAAGGCGTGAACTTTTATTGTGTTCCATATGCAGAACCTGGGACGGTCCGCCATCTGTTTGAAGATGATAGTATCCATTCCCATCAAGAAGCGATGAAGCGGATAACCGGAACGATTGCCGAGAATTTCAATAAGGGTGAGCCGAATGTCTTCGTAGGACATGCTTTTGTATTAGGCGGAAAAACGAGCGATTCGGAAAGGGTCTTGTCTGTAGGTGGCTCAGGCTGTGTTTCATCCGACATATTCGATGCGTTCGATTATACGGCACTTGGGCATTTACATAGTCCAGACGCAATACGTCATCCTAAGGTGTTTTACTCTGGATCACTATTAAAATATTCTTTTTCCGAGGCCAAGCAAAATAAGTCGCTTTCCATCGTCGATATGCAAGAAGATGGAAGCTTTGATATACGCTATCGTTCTTTGGCACCCAAGTTCGATATGAGGGAGATATCCGGAGTTATGGAAGAGTTACTCGATCCGGCATTCTATCAATCGCAAAAAAGGGATGACTATTTGAAAATAACATTAAATGATGAGGGGGCACTCATTGATCCTATTAACCGCTTGCGCCAGATTTATCCGAACGTACTACATCTAGAGCGTAAATGGGATTTGACCGACCTTAGAAGAAAAAAATCTTTCTCCTCTGTAAAAGATGAACGGAAATCAGAATTGGACTTGTTTGAAACGTTTTATCAAGAAATGACAGACCGGGACTTTGATTCTCAAAAGCAGGATTTGATGGTTTCGGTAATTGAGGCTGTTAAGAAAGAGGAGGCTTTGAAATGAGACCGGATATATTAACGATGCAGGCATTCGGACCATATGCAGGAAGGGAAACCATTGACTTTAATTCCCTTGGAGAACGGACGATGTTTGTCATTTCTGGAAAGACAGGCGCAGGGAAAACAACGATATTTGATGGTATTAGTTTTGCGATATATGGAAAAGCCAGTGGTGAAGATCGAAGCGGGCAAGATTTACGAAGTCAGTTTGCCGAAGATGATATATTGACGGAAGTCTCGTTGCAATTTACACTGCGTGGAAAAACGTATTTGGTGACCCGGTCCCCGCAGCAGGAACGCAAGAAAAAAGCAGGTGAAGGAACAACAACGGTTGGAGCAAAGGCTGAATTATATGAAATATTGGCCGAAGGAAAAAAATTGCTGGGAGCAAATGTACGGGAAGTTGAAGAAAAAATCAAAGTACTCATTGGACTTGACGCTAATCAATTCCGGCAAATCCTGATGATTCCACAGAATGAATTTCGAAAACTGTTAACTTCCGACAGCAAGGATAAAGAACAGATTCTCCAGAAATTATTTCATACTGAACTTTATAAACGAATAGAAGAAAAATTAAAAGAAGAGGCTTCCATCCTAAAAAAGGAAAGTGAAAAAAGTGCTCAGCGGCGAATTGAATTAATGAAAGGCATCCAGCCTGGCAATAATGAAGAATTACAGGCACAAATACAAGGGGAAGAGCCTAGTGAACAACAGATCTTACCGCTGTTACAGGAAGTCATTTTGCAGGCGGCAGAAAAAAGTGAATATATAAATAAACAAATACAAGAAAAGCAGAAAGCTCGTGATCAAGTAAATCAAGAACTTTCAAAAGCTGTCGATTTATTAAATCGATTTTCGGAAAAAGAAAAACTGCGGAATGAAAAGGAGGCCCTTGAAGCAAAGCTGCCGGAAATGGAATTAGTGAAAGTCCAAATAAAAATGGCACACAAAGCGGCTTCGCTTGAAAAGCAGGAACAATACTATTTGCGAATTGGCAAACAAGTACAAGATGCGAATGCCGAACTTAAAAAGTTAAGTGAGCAGTCCGAGAAGTTACGGATTGAGCGCATTGAGAAGCAGGATTCCTATGATAAGGAAAAGTTGAAGGATAATCAAAGAGAGCAGGCAGTCCGAACTGTTCATCAGCTTGAGCAGGTAAAAGATGCTGTCATGACTTTTGCAAGCTTAAAAGCACAGGTTACTATAGATGAAAAAGAGTGGCAAACTAGCAAACGACTTCGTGAAAAAACTGTTTCGGAACATCTGTCGATTGAAGCGGAAACAGAGAAAGTCGTTCAAGAAAAAACAGAAGCAGAAAAAGCGGCTGTTCTTTATCGTGATCAGGAAATTGAAGCAGAAAGAAATAATCAATCGTTATCTAAGATTAAAAAGCTTCAAGAAGTTCTTTATGAAATCCAGAATACGAAACGAGTTCTGGATGAAAAGAATAATCGGTTCCAAGAGTTACAAAGAATACAAATTCAGGAGAAGGAAAAACTGGAAACCCTGAATCGAAACTGGAGATCTGGCCAAGCGGGTATGCTTGCTTCCATGTTGCATTCTGGAGAAAATTGTCCTGTGTGCGGTTCGCAAAGTCATCCAAAACCAGCGCAATTGCATGAGCATATGCCGACGGATTTGGAACTGAAAGAGCAAGAAAACAAGCTGAAAACTGCAGAACAACAAAAAAGCCAAGCGGAAAGTGACTATTATCAAGCGAAATCAAAATATGATGCACTGGTAGAGTCTTCACAAGAAAAGCTTAGTGACATACAAAATGACATGCCGGAGTTTAGGTGTGAAAATATTGATGGGCATTTGCTACAGTTTGTACAAAAAGGAAAAGTGCTTCAAGAGCAGCTAAAAGAATTGATGCGGAAAAAGTCTGTACTCAATGATCTGGAAAAAAGGTTGCAGGAATTAAAAGAGAAAGCATCCCAGCTTAAGGATAATATGATCTCTTTAGAGAGAAAAGAGGACCAAGGGAAAACGAGGTATATTGAAAACTCTACAAAACTAACAGGATTAACCGATTCCCTGCCAGACGGAATACGGACTGAGGAAGAATATAATGATGCTTATCAAATGGCTGTAAATACACAGAAACGCTTACAATCGGCCTTTGATGATGCACAAAAAAACCTCCAACTGGTGAAGGAAAGAGAATCGGCCATCATTGCAAAAAAAGAATCCCTAAGTGGAAATATAGAGGCCTTAAATACAGAATTGAAAGAGGAGCGGGAAAAGTTAATTACGGATATGACAAATCAAGGCTTTTCCAATTATAAAGAATATACGGCAGCAAAAAAATCGGAAGCGGCTCTGGGGAATTTGGAGGACCAAGTACAACAGTATAATCAAAATTGGCAAAGTGTTTTAAGTCTGTTTCATGATTTGGAAATGAAATTAAAAGATGTGGCCAAACCAGATCTTGAAGGATTGAAAAAGACTTTCGATTTCATAGATGGAGAATTGGAGTCGTTACGCCAAAATCAGAATGTATTACAGGCTGAAATTCGGACTAACGAAGAAATCGAAAGGAAATTGGCGCAAATCAGGGAAAATCAGAAAAGTTTAGATGAAAGGTACAGTATCGTCGGTCATCTGTCTGAGATTTCCAAAGGTCAAAACTCCTTCAAAATAACTTTTGAACGATATGTACTGGCAGCCTTTTTAGATGATATCTTAAAAGAAGCCAATTCAAGGCTGCTGAAAATGACAAGCGGCAGATATCAGCTGTTGCGAAAGCTTGATCCTACACGCAGGAACATCCAGAGCGGTCTGGAGTTATCTGTGTATGACCAATATACAGGACATGAGAGGCATGTCAAAACCCTTTCGGGAGGCGAGAGCTTTAAGGCATCCCTTGCACTTGCTTTGGGACTTGCGGATGTTGTCCAGCAGAATGCTGGCGGTATTTCACTCGAAACGATGTTCATCGATGAAGGTTTCGGTACGCTCGACCCTGAATCTCTTGATCATGCGATTGAAGCATTAATGGATATACAAAGCACCGGGAGATTGGTCGGGATAATTTCCCATGTGCCGGAATTGAAAGAGAGAATCGATGCACAGCTGCAAGTCATATCGACACAAAATGGAAGTCGAACGTCCTTTTATTTTGCTGGATAATCAAGAAAAAAGAATGGCTAAGGGGGATGTGGTTCCCTAATAATGGGTTCCCTTTTGAGGTGCAAACATTGCAAATCACATCATGTTTTTTGTCAATACAATGAAATTCTCAATGGAATTCTCTGAGTAAATAACATCAATAAACGCAAAGAAGGGATAGCTTAATGGCTATCCCTTAAATTCTCTATCGACTCCTGTTAGTTAAATAAATTTGTTGTCTGTTTTTATTGAGTGTCCTCCTCGCTTTTGTACTCCAAAATATCACCCGGCTGACAATCCAAAGTCTTACATATCGCTTCTAATGTTGAAAAACGAACCGCTTTTGCTTTCCCATTTTTCAGAATGGAAATATTCGCCATGGTAATTCCAACCCTCTCCGAAAGCTCCGTTACGCTCATTTTTCGTTTTGCTAACATCACATCAACATTAATAATAATTGCCATATCCTCCACCTCAGACCGTCAAATCATTTTCTGATTTTATGTTAATCGCTTCTTGTAGAAGCCGTTGGAGGACAGCAGCAAAAACGGCGATAACCAACGAAGCAAAAATGATGACCAATCCGAATGGTATGAAACTTGGAGGGTCAACTTTCTTCCCCATGAGATAGTAAAGTGGCATGCCTAGCAGGTACAAGGTACTGATTGTGATGGCACAGTTTTTGATTTTCTTTAAAGCTTTTACCGATAATTCCGAGAACGCTTCGTTCTTATCAATATAGCTTAAAAGTTTAAAAGCCTGATACAGAGCAAAGTAAAAAGGAATCGCTGCTGCGTACATATCGATTAAAACGAGAGGTTTCATATAAGCCATTTCTGGATATAATTCTCCAGCAAAAATCCCAATCTTAGGCACTAAAAATATGCACAAAGCGAGAATTGGGATTCCAATAAGAATAACAGCCATCTTCAAAAAGAGTGTTGTTCCTTGTTTCATAAAGTGCACCTCACTTATTTAATGTCAGTTTTGACTTTATCACATAATTTATCGTTTAACAATAAATGCGTATTGTTTTATATTATATTATTATTGTTATTGAAATATCATTGTAATTTTAACAAAAATAAAAAGCATTTCTCATTGCAAAGGAATGCTCTTACTTTAACATGTTAAATTTACAACTTGTTCAACAAAACTTCCAAATAGTTTAATAAAGTAAATCAACAACAATAGATAACGGAACCTACTTAAAATAAATAATATCCTTCATCGTAAATTGTTTATCGGCAATCCCCAATCTTTGAGCTGGTGTAGCCTTCACTTTATCCCATGAATTGTATGGCAAACAGAAGTTGTAGAAAGTACGAAGGATGGTTAAAGCATATTGGGCATACTTAGGGTTAAAATTAGCATATATATAGCTTTTTCCTTCCCCTCTTGCAGTAACCAACGGACGCTCCAAAATAGACAATCTGCGTCTAATCTGTTGCATGAATGCACTTGTAGCCTTGTCATTTACCTTAACCAACGTGTTAGCCACATGCTCAATTTCATAAGATGATAAATCAGTAGTACAATCTACCAAACGCTTTCCTTGGTCAATTGAAGGAAGTGGATGTTCGATAGGATTCTTAGCCCGCTTTCGATGTTGGCTACCATCCTTCTTGACTGTTTCATAAAACTTATGATAGCGGAGGATAGAAATTGATTTTGCAATGGCTAACTTTGTAATGGAGGCTTCATCGCTCGAACCGCCACCGCCCCATGATTTCAATTCTTCCCTCGCATCTACATATTCTCGATAAGCCTTTGCGGATCTTATTTCGGTCAATTTTAGAAAGGAAGTATAGCGAGGAGATGCCCATCGTACAACGATTAAATTGAATGAGGAAGGGTTGACCTTTGAAGTGAAATTTCACGTGTTGAAACAGCGGGTCACGATATTTTTTTGCAAAGTCTGAGGAAAAAAGGAGAGGATAATCTTTTTCACGCTCCGACAACTCGGTGCGAGTGATGGGACTTTCAATAACAACAATATTATCTTCTTTGGTAGCAAGTCTTTTCAATTTAGACAAGTTGTTCTTCTTCCTCCTCAACATTGATTAAGAGCTGGTCTGTAATTCGTTTGTTAAAACGCTTCTTCTGAATCCACTCCATAAAATCTTCGTCCTTGAGTAAATTCTTTAAAAATGTATCCACAACTTCATCTTCACTATATTCAGTGTATTGAGCATAGTATTTAACGATTGCTCTAGTGTGTTCAGACACTATCCAATTAACCTTTCGTCCTTGGGTTTTCTTGGGTTTAATAAACTCCATATCTGTTCCTCCTTCATAATTCACAGTTAAATTCACACTGTACAATAATTATTTCCATATTAGATAATTGGTATGCGAAATCCTGCTTTAATTTTAATAAAAACATCAAAGAGTGTAGTAATTTCAAGGAAATAAAAAACGTGAATTCATGTGTGAATTCACGTTAAAAATGTATTGTGCAATTGATTTTTGCACCCCAAAAGAGAACCCGTTAGTTCCCTAGGCCATTCTTTTTATTTTTATGAATGAACTACTCAATGTCAATATCTTCAGCCGTTTTTCCGGGGGAAAACTTATGGATGCGAATCACCAATATCGGATTCGAGAATTCAGCGGTAATTCTTCGAGAGCAAATCGAAAAGGGGAAAGGGATCTTTCTCTGTGTGGGCAGTGTATCTTCTTTTTTTTCAAGAATTGGCTTATCAGTATCGTCAACGATGATCGATAGCTCATTATCACATAGGCAAACTTTTATATCTTTAACATCATGATTTTCTAAAACTGCTTCCACCATATACTCATCGTCACTTTCGTATATATCAATTGAAAAAAGTTGATGATCCAACGCACAAGTTTCCGGATCCAGAAAAAAACTTTTTACCCATTCATCAAACTTTTCAACCTCATTCATTTGCGATCCATGTTGATTGTCTTGCATGTTGATACCCCCGGTTTTCCTTTGAGGTATTATATGTTGGAGCATGAAGAATGGTGATTGAAAAAGTGAAATAGACCAATTCTATATGAGTTGGTCATTTCTTTATAATCGATCATGTTTTCTATTAAGCTCGTCCCTATTGCTATCTTATATCTTAATATTCGAAACCAGGTTTTTACTGCTGTCAAAATGAACATTCCATATCATTGTTAAAACAGCTACAAATAACATATTAAATGTAAATTTTAAATAATTTACCAAAAATAATTGCAATTCTGAAAATTTAGTAGTATATTATGTAATATAAACGGAAGGAAATAAAACGTAATATAAAATTCAGAGGAGTGTTGAATAATGAGTACAGCAGTCGAAGCAAAGCAAACGCTTACAATCCAAAAAAACAAAGAAACTGGGGTAGCGGAGGTACATCTTCATATTAATAAGACTAATGCCTATACGCTTGATTTTTACAAAGAATTAAATGCTGCAATTGATGACATTCGTTTTGATCCAGATATGAAAGTAGCTGTATTAATGAGTGATATGCCTAAATTCTTCTCGGTCGGAGCGGATATTAACTTCCTTAAAGCTGCTGATCCGGTTTTTAAAACACAATTCTGCTTATTCTGTAATGAAACTCTTGATAAAATTGCCCGTTCACCGCAAATCTGGATTGCATGCCTCGAAGGTCACACAGTAGGTGGGGGACTGGAAATGGCGATGGGTTGTGATCTTCGCTTTATGGGTGATAGTGCAGGGAAAATCGGTTTACCGGAAGTTAACCTTGGGGTCCTTGCAGGTACTGGGGGGACACAGCGTATGGCTAGATTAGTTGGTCACTCCAAGGCAATCGACCTGAATATCACAGGGGAGTCTATCTCACCTCAGGAAGCTAAGGAAATACGATTAGTAGATCGGGTTTTCCCACAAGATGAAATACGTGAAAAAACATTGGAATATGCCAAAAATGTCGCAAGTAAAGCTAGTTATGCAGTAACTAATATAAAACTATCGATAATGAACGGTAAAGAAATGCCTTTAAACGCGGCGATTCGTTATGAAGGGGAAATACAGAATCTTTTATTCCGCTCTGAAGATGCTAAAGAAGGTTTAGCTTCCTTCCTTGAAAAGCGTGAACCACAGTGGAAAGGTAAATGATTGATTTGTCCTTTTAAAAGTAAAAAAAGCAATATCGGTTCCTGCCGATATTGCTTTTTTACTACGAATGCGATTGGGAGGATGGTGTATATATAATGGAAGAAACTCATTTGAAAAGGCGCGTGAACGAAACGAAATTTCAAATTCAATGGGGTGATACAGACCGAGCAGGAATTGTCTATTATCCGAATTATTATAAATGGTTCGATTTAGCGGGACATAATTTTTTTCGTTCTATAAATATGAGCCCTAAATATTTGGAAGAAGAGAAGAGAATCATCATTCCATTACTTGAAGCAAAGTGCACTTTTGAAAAACCGCTGTTCTATGACGATGAAGTGACAGTATACACTCATGTGAATGAGGTGAAAACAAAGACCATTCGTTTTCATCATGAGGTTTATTGTGGGGAAAAAAGGACTGGGTATGGTTATGAAATTCGCGCTTGGACTTCCATCGGGGGTGATGGGTTTAAGGCTGTACCAATTCCAGAAAATATAAAAAGAATATTAAAAGTCATATAGCGGGGTATGAAGGGATGTTTATCTCCAACAAGTTTGAAAATTGAGCCAATTTAGATTACATTAAGAAGAAAAGGCTTTATGAGAACAGGAGAATCAACATGAAACCAAGGTCATTATTGTATACTCTTTTTGGTGATTTCGTCCAATTCTACGGTGGGGAAGTATGGATTGGGACACTTATTAAAATGATGGGGCATTTTGGTGTTTCTGAATCCTCGGTACGTGGAGCTATTCTGCGTCTTGTTCAACAGGATTTAATTACTGGGCGAAAAATAGGCAATAAAAGCTATTATTCATTAACTCAAAAAGGGAAACGCAATATGGATGATGGTGTCAAACGTGTTTATACGATCCGGAATAATCATTGGGATGGTTTGTGGAGAGTTGTTACATACTCCATCCCTGAGGAGAAGCGAGTGCTGAGGAATCAAGTGCGTAAGGAATTGAGCTGGACAGGTTTCGGGCTTTTGTCCAATAGTATTTGGGTCAGTCCCAATCCATTGGAAAAACAAGTTCTGACCTTGATGGATACATATGATTTAAAGGACTACCTGATTATTTTCAGTTCCAGTCAAGTCATCACCCACTCAAATGAAGAGATTTTACGTGCTTGTTGGAATTTAAATGAAATAAACAAAAACTATTTAACTTTCATACAGCAATATGAAACGAAGCTTCAGGACATGCAGCAGGCTGTATGGGAAGATAGCATTTCAAATGAAGAATGTTTTTATGAACGAACCCGGCTTGTTCACGAATATAGGAAGTTCCTTTTCCTGGACCCTAGTTTCCCGCTGGATTTATTACCTGAAGACTGGCATGGAATCAAGGCCAGGGAGCTATTTTGGAATATTCATCAGCTTACCTCGGTCAAAGCAGTGAAATATTTTGAATCAATCATGGAATATCCTCCTGATAAAGCAGGATTTGTAAATCGCGAGAAAGCAATTAACCCTTTTTCAGAAATCTATCATGATTAAGAGGAAGGTTTTATGCAGCAAAAAATCCATGTTACAGAAAAAGGTTTGGAAGAACTGGGTGGCCTTGATTATGACAAATGTGCGATTAATAAGGGGAATGCTGCTGTTTTACGCACAGGCATTGTAATTGGATCAAAAGCGTATCAGTTAACAGTCGTAACAGGAGATAGAAAGGAAGCGTTGCTTGCCTTTCAACACAATTGGAAACCAGTTTTAGGGAGTGATGATCATTACTGAGCCATTAGGGAACTATCAACAATTAACAGATTATTTAATTCGCATAGGCATACCTGTTCCATTCCCCATGAAGCATGTTTATTGTTATTTATTTCGAATGGAAGAAGAAATCGTACTGGTGGATGTTGGGTTTCCAACAGAAGTCGCCAAGAAGTATTGGGAAGAAGTTCTTGAAGAGTTGTCCATTAAACCAACAGATATATCAAAGATTATCCTGACCCATTTTCATCCTGATCATACTGGCTTAATCAGCTGGATGCAGCAAAAAACCGGTGCTCGCGTTTATATGAGTGATGCGGAAGCCCAGATGATTAAAACTGTCTTTGGCGGGAATACGAAACAGGCTGAAGCAATATACGAATTATTTGGTAAACATTCCGTACCTGAGCCTTTGTTGACTAAAGTGAGAGAAAACGTATTGTTTTTCTCGAATAAAGTGAGTCCACTTCCTGAGATTGAGGGTTTTCAAGAAAACTATATAGATAGTCCTGGAGGAAGATGGAGCGTCAAAACATATGGTGGTCATGCGGAGGGACATCTATGTTTTTATCAAGAGACCCAAAAAATCATGTTAATAGGCGATGTAGTCTTGAATAAGATCACTCCGAATATTAGTCTTTGGCCAAATTCCGATCAAAACCCTCTAAAAAGTTACTTTTCAACTTTGTATCAACTTGTTGAACAGGATGTGAGCATTGCATATCCTGCCCATGGAACACCAATAGTGAATCTTGCCCAGAGGGCTAAGGAAATAATTGAACATCATCATGAACGTTTAACGACCATTTTAACCATTCTGGAAACAAATAAAGTGGCGTATAAAATTACGGAAAAACTTTTTCAACAAAAGAAGCTCACTGATCATCAATGGCGATTCGCCATTGCGGAAACGTTAGCACATCTGGAATATTTAGTTGAAGAAAAAAGAATACAAAAAATTTCAAATGGCGGAATGTTTCGCTACGAATTATAACAAATAAAGCGAGATGCACTTTTGTGCATCTCGCTTTATTTGTTATCTGAAAAATCTGATAAAGTGTTGACTAACCAGATAAAGTAAATTATTATATTACTTATATAAGACGATGGTTTAAAAAACATAATATGATGGGAGAGAGACAGATGACAGGATTTACAAATGATTTGATGGGCAAGATCCAAGCCGGGTTTGTGGTCGAAAGACTGGAAGATATGGATGAAAACTATAAAAAGGCATTGAAACAAACTTTGATGATAGTTGCGGATACAGAATTGTTAAGTGTTCCGCCACTTCTGACTGTCTATAATGAAGCCCCTAATTTAAATTACAAAATCACAGCACTTGCAGTGATGCAGGATGAAATCGGCCATGCGCATATTGCGTACAGATTATTAAAGGATTTAGGAGAAAACGTTCAATTCATGCTATATGAGCGATCGCCAAATAGATGGAAGAATCCATATGCTTTTGATTTTAAATTAGATAACTGGGTTGAACTGGGAGTATTCAACGGATTATTTGATCGAGCTGGTTACACCTTATTGGGAGATGCGCACCAACATACATCATACGGACCTTGGAAACGGGCATTGGTCAAAGTTGATAAGGAGGAACTATTCCATTTAAGAAACGGAGAAATCATAATGAAGGCAGCCATGAAAGATCCTGAAACGGCTAAGCAGGTTCAAGAAGCGATTGATTGGATGTTCATCATGTCCCTTGAATTCTTCGGTGTAGCAGATAACTTGAAAAGCAGGTCAGCCCAGCTGGATTATAAATTAAAAGGAAAGACTAATGATGAATTAAGGCAGAAATGGATGTCTACTGCCGTTCCTTTCTGTGAATCCCTCGGACTTAATCTACCTGCTCATTATAATGAAGGGACTGGAAGGTATGAATTGAAAGTTCCTTTTCCATGTAAATTCGATGTGGAAAATAAGCGGTGGAAATATGATGAACCCGATACGTGGGATAATGTCATCAACCGTTTTAAGCAGCGTGGTCCACAAAATCAGGAGTTCGTTAACCGGATTCAAAAAGGGTATCAGCTACTTGATGAATATCGAAATGAGGCGATTTAGATGGGTGGGGTGTTATATAAGGATCCGGTATTAATCCATGCGTTGCAAGAAGTTTCTGATCCTGAATTTCCTATAAGCATCGTGGATATGGGCTTGATTTATGGCGTAGAAAAGCAAGGGAATACAGCGTATGTAACGATGACATATACTTCAACGGGATGCGGGTGCATGCAGTGGATTGAGAGTGATATTAAAAAAAGGCTTCTTAAAGAAGAAAGTGTTCATGCAGTGGAAATAGAGGTGGTTTGGAGTCCAGCTTGGACGGTCGACCAAATGAGTGAAGCAGGCAGGCTGATATTAAAGTCCTGGGGGGTCAGTTCAAAATGAGTGATAATAAGGTCCAAAATTTTGAATATGATGTGTTTTCAAGAATCAATCGTGGTGATGACCTAATGCATATTGGAACAGTTGAAGCCGATAATGATGAGTTGGCACGTGTTTATGCCCGTTATATTTATGATGAAGAAAAATGGGTGGAAATGTTTATAGTCAAGCGGAAAAACATGATTTGCATTAGAGAAGCAGAACCATTTTTTAAGAAAAGGGTGATTTAATATGGTGAATTCAACAAATGGCAACACTGAATTGATTACCTTGATAGAAACGATTGCTGATAATAAATTCATTTTAGGAGATCGTCTTGTTGAGGTCGGTATCAGTGGTCCAGACTTAGAAGGGACCCTTGCCGCAATTGCAATGGCCCAATCGGAGCTAGGTCATGCCCGCCTTCTCTATAATTGGGGAATGAGTTTGAAGAGCGGAAAAGGCAGCAAAAAGGAAGTGAAGGTACAAACGGGTAAAGCGTTTGACAGCATTGTTCAAATCGGGGAGTGGATACAACTGATTGCAGGGCTCTATACTATGAATACGGCATTCAATACATTGATAACCGCTTTGACCAGCCGCCAAAAAGGTAGTGAAATCGAACTGCAATTCAATAAATTGGCAAGAGAACAGTTAGAGCATATTTTGTACTCGAAAAACTGGGCACTCAAGTTACTGAATGATGGAGGCTCAATTCCTGTCCGTTTCGGGAGGGCATTTAAACTTTGTGAACAAGAAGTAATTACTTGGTTAAAACAAGTGGAAAACAATAGTGTGCTTATTGAAAACGAGATCCTTCCTGTAAATAGTAATTTAGTAAACTCCTATAAGGAAGCTTTGATCCCGCGTTTAAGGGACGAGGAAATAATAAATGCCCGTTGAAAAGGAAAATCCTGCATGTCCATTTTGCGATGGCAAAAATGTTGAATTATATTCATCCTTCGGTACTGCACAGCTCGTAAGGCAATACTATTGCCTAAACTGTAAAACGGTTTTTGAAAGCATACGATGGAAAGGTTCTTTCTCTACTGATCGACCTCATGAGCATTCTGATCTGAATGGGTAGTCATTACTTGTTAAAAGCCTTTCCAGTGCAATATGCACTTGTGAATGTGTAAAATATTGGGGGAGATATCAGACTATAAGTTTCATAGCCTGATGGAATTACTTTACCCTTAATTGGAGGCTTGGCTGATTTGAAAGCGGTTTCTGAATGAAAAAGAGCATTGTCAGGAAGGGGATTTGCTCAAATTAGTACAAAGGAGATTTTGAAAATGGAAGGTTAGGGAATTTATCCGGCTTTATATGGCAGCCGTCTTCTTTATGGATTAAAGGGGACGGTGGGATGACGCTTCTAAAACCAGTAGCTTTTTGAGGAGGGTAAATGTGTGATAAAAACTGAATGTAAAATTAGAGGATTGGGCGCGATGTACAATGCTTCCTATAATTTCTTCCAGAAAAACATTGAGGCAGGAATAGGGGATAAAACCGCTATTTATTATGAAAATCAATCTTATACCTATCAGGAAATCGATACCCTTTGTAATCAATTTGGTGCGGCATTAAAAGAACTGGGCATAGAGATGGAACAGCGCGTCCTGCTTTTATTACATGATTCTCCAGAATTCATCATTAGTTTCTTCGGTGCAATAAAGGTTGGGGCAATCCCGGTTCCATCCAATACGCTTTTGCCCATAAAGGATTATGAGTATCTTTTGAATAATAGCCGTTCCAAAGTGTTGGTTACTACTTGTGAACAGTGGGAGAAGTTAAAGCTTGTTAAAAATAGATTACTATTCTTGAGGCATGTCATCTTGATTGATGGGGGTGATCTAAACCTGAAGGAAGATAACGAACATTCTTTCCAGACTCTTACTCGCAGACAAAATAAAGACCTGCCTCCTTGTTTTAGCAACATTAATGATCAAGCGTTCTGGCTCTATACATCCGGAAGTACAGGTGAGCCAAAAGGGGTTATTCACCTACAAACCGATATGGAAGAAGCCTTTAAAAACTACGCCAGGAACATTTTGCAAATCACCGAAAATGACATCACTTTTTCCGCCTCGAAGCTTTTCTTTGCTTATGGTTTGGGAAACGCGATGTATTTTCCTTTTGGAGCCGGGGCCACCACTGTTTTAATGCCGGACCGACCGACTGCAGAAAAGGTGTTCGAGACGATAGAGAAGCATCGTCCAACCATTTTTTTTGGGGTCCCGACTCTATATGGATCGATGCTCAATTACCTTGAGAAGACGAAGGAAACCTATGATCTTTCTTCAGTTAGGCTTTGCGTATCAGCAGGAGAGGCACTGCCGGCTTCTTATATCGAACAATGGAAGAGAGTTTTCGGATTGGAAATTATAGACGGAATTGGTTCGACCGAATCACTTCATATATACCTTTCCAATCAAGTAGATGCTATTCGGCAAGGAAGCACAGGAAAAATCGTTCCTGGTTACGAAGCTAAAATAGTGGATGAACAAGGTCATGAAACTCAGGTGAATGAAGTGGGAGACCTTTTAATTAAGGGAGAAAGCATTGCAGCCTCTTATTGGAATCTAAATGAAGAAAACAAAAAGAAGTTTATTGGTAATTGGCTGGTGACAGGAGATAAATACTTCAAGGATGAAGATGGCTTCTATTGGTACGCCGGCCGCAATGATGACATGATGAAGGTAAATGGAATTTGGGTATCGCCAATAGAAATAGAAAATGCACTCTTATCACATCCCGATATACTGGAAACTGCTGTTGTTGCTGTAAAGGATGAAAATGGTTTAATAAAGCCAAAAGCCTTTATAGTATTAAAAGCAAATGCGGAATCAAGTGAAGGAGTAAAAGCAGAATTAAAGGGATTTGTCAAAAAAGTATTAGCACCGTATAAATATCCTCGCGACATTGAATTCGTGAACGAGTTACCTAAGACTTCGACAGGAAAGATACAAAGATTTAAATTAAGAGAGTCAGAGATCAAATCACAATCGTAAACAAGAAGGAGGATTCAATCTCCTTGAATGTGGACTCAAAATGAATGTCTACAATAATGGGGATTCATCCAGCATGAAAAAATGTTCAATTGTCATTTGAATGATGGGGGCGAGAAAAGTGAATGCAAGAGCATACCGGAATGAATTGGTCGAAGTGGCACAAGGAAAAAGACCCGCTGATATGTTCATTAAAGGCGGAACGGTTATTAATGTTTATTCTGGCGAATTTCTTCAGCAAAATATTGCGCTGTATAAAGATTGCATTGCATATGTAGGGGAAAATGAAGTGAAGATAAATGAAAACACCACTGTAATAGATGCCAATGGTATGTATGTGTCTCCGGGATTCATCGAAACTCATGCGCATCCCTGGGTAATATACAATCCTATAAGTATCACCGCAAAAGTATTGCCGTTGGGGACTACCACTACAGTGAATGATAACTTATTTTTTTATTTGCACTTTGGCCACTCTGGCTTTAAAAGGCTTCTAGGGGAGTTGAAGAAACTGCCAGGAAACTTTTTTTGGTTAATAAGATTAGTTTCACAGGCTAGATATCCAGGTGAAAGGGACTGGTTCAATAAAGAGGATATTATGGACCTTCTTTCGATTGAAGAAGTACTTGGAACGGCAGAAGTGACTCGTTGGCCTTTACTATACAAAGGGGATCCGGTTTTACTCGATATTATAGATGAAGCTAAAAAAATGGGGAAAATAGCTGATGGGCATAATGCGGGGTGCTCTTATGAAAAATTAAATTCTATTGCAGCTTCAGGGATAAGTGCCTGTCATGAAGCGATAACTGCGGAAGAGGCCCTGGATCGTTTACGGTTGGGTTTATGGACAGTCCTAAGAAATAGTTCGCTTCGTCCGGACTTGTCAAAAATAATCAAGCTGATTACAGATGGACAGGTAAGTACGGGCAGGATTTTGATGACTACAGATGGTCCGCATCCATCTTTTATTGAAAAAGAAGGATTCGTAGATGGACTTGTAAGGCAGGCTGTGGAATATGGAGTCCCGGTTATGGAAGCTATTCAGATGGTCACCATCAATGCGGCTACATACCTTAAACAGGACGATTACATTGGCGGATTGGCCCCGGGTAAAAAGGCGGATATATTATTGTTGCCTGATTTGGTGCAGTTTCGTCCAGACTTAGTGATCTCAAACGGGAGAATCGTTGCAGAAAATGGAGAATTGACGATCCAGATGCCAGATTTGGATTGGGATAAGCATTTACCTGAAAATACATTTTCCTTTTCAAGAGGAATTCTGGAAAATCCTGATTTGTATCTATATCCACACACCTCTTCCGATGATTCAGTCCCTGTTATTCATTTTGTTAGTAATGTAATAACCGAACGGAAAAATTTGTTTCTCCCAGCCGAGAATGGGTATGTCGATCTTTCGGCCCAAGAGGGTCTAATGTATGCAGCTCTAATCGATAGAAAGGGGGAGTGGGTTACAAAAGGTATTTTAGAAAGGTTTGCGCTGAATTTAGATGGGATGGCCTCGACCTTTAACACAACGACAGACTTGCTCACCATCGGAAGAAATCCAGAGGCGATGGCAAAAGCTGCATCAAGAGTTCATGAACTGGGAGGAGGAATCGTAATTGTCGATGGCAATGAAATCATACTAGAACTTCCATTACAGCTTACGGGAATGATGACTTCTGATCCATCATTTGATAAGGCCGTTGAATTTAATGATAAATTATTAAAGGTGCTCCAAGCGAGAGGCTTTCCTTTTCACGACATTTTGTATACTTTATTATTCTTAACTTGCGACTTTCTTCCTGGGCTGCGTTTAAATCCCTTTGGGCTATACGATGTGAAAACTGATAGAATCTTATTTCCTTCCATATCCATGAAAAACTTTTTAAATAAAATGAACGCTTAGAAAAGAATAAATGATATAAGTATTTAATTTGCATACATTTTATTAAATAAGCGAAAGTAATATATTCAATTTATTGGATCTGCCTATGTAGGAATAGAGGATTGGTGTTTCAAAGATAAAAGGCCCTACTCTCCACAAGTGTTAGTTTTATTGGAAATGAATTTAGAAGAATTTTGGCAAGTACTAGTGATTAAGGAGCAAGATTCACAGTTACCTATCATAAATTCTGGAAGCCTCCTTTCTATGTGCACAAGAGAATCCAACTGGGGAGAATAAATAGTCACTATTGGATAATGCGAATACGGTTCATTCAGTGGCTAATGGGTTAAACTCATTATTTAAAGTTGGAATGGATATCTTTAAGTAAACAATAACCACAGAGGATGACCAGGGAACTCGTGTACATTCCTGGATACATCAGGTCAAAACAGGCTCGGATAGTTAGTAAAATCCACTAAAAAAGGTTCGAGCCTGGTTGTATTGTTTAGCATCAAGGGAGCGACAGTCTGTGAAGCACCGAGGCTGTTGGAGTCTGAATAACGGATAGGCCTCTAATGGCACCATAGTTCATCGACCTTCCTCACCGCCAAAGAATCATTACCAGGAGCTGAACGGCAGCTCCTTTTCTTAAGCGATAAACGGGGGAGTGAAAGGAAATGAAGGACTTGAGTCAATAAATTAAAGGAAGATGCCCTCTATTAAAGACGGTCTTCTTCCCATGCTCTATCATAATCTCTTATATTGTGTTTTTTTTTGGAGTTTCTTCTTGTTGACTTTGTTGATCTGCTTTCTTCATTTGTTGTTTTAATGAGTTTGTAGCTTGATTTGCTTGGGTACCTTGTGGAGAATTTTGAAATTGAGATACGGTTTGAATTAATTGAGAAACTTCTTGATGAATATTTGCAAGCTCTTGTCATAATTCAGTATCAGTAAAGCTAGGTAGTTTAGTGTCTATTTGATTTTGCTGTTGAGTGTTTTTTGTCATGATAGAAACCCTCCTTAAAGTAGATAAATCATACCCTTTTATAATGTTCTATAGCTTCTTACTGGTAATTTTCATGAGAAATCTAATGAATGTTTATTAGGGGTGCTTTACTTTAATAAGATTGCTGAGTCAGCCTTTTTCTTATGGCACTAACGGGGCAGAATAGCTCAATAAAAATGGGTAGATTAAGGGTGTTCAAGAAGGAAAAGTTAGTGGAGTAAATGAAAATAGAGAGTGTTATATAGACTAATCGTGTATAAAATATAACAAAAGAAAAAACCAGTTTTATTAGATTGAATTTTTCATCTTAATATAACACTTTGTTAAATTCAGTTTTTAACACTTACATGTTCAATCATACGCTTCATTGCCTGAATTTGCCCCATATGAGCCGCTTCATGCAATAATGTTAAACCTGCAAGTTCTCCTACAGTCGTACAACCTAGGAATGGTGTATCTAAATCTTGAAGTTATTACATGCTGAAAATGGATAAACGAACACCATTTGATGTTAAATCCGATGATGATATTTCCAGTTAAGAAGCCTCGTGCCATTTCATAAAAAGATGAGTGATGCGAGTTATTCTATTATAAGGATTTAGGGACATCATCTTGTTTAAGGAAATTTAATCTACGTTCATCACTCTAGCTATGCCGAGTGTGGTTCACATTAGTTAAGTATAATAGACACTAATTAAAGTTGAGCATAAATTGTGGACAAAACAAAGAGAGATAAAGAGAAATCTTCATCCCTCAGGTATTTTCCCCAACTTGTGCATGGCTTTTTTTGAGGAAGAAAAGAATAGATTGTAGAAAAATGCTCAATAAAGGTATGGTGTATTTCAAGTATTTTCTCTGTTAGATCATAAGATTTTAACTAACTGATTCATTACTTCTATGTAAATGTTGTTGGGATATAATTTGTAAAATATGAACGGTTTACTTTGCGCATATAAGCTCTTAAAGATTTTTAAGTATAATGTTAAAGAGAAAATGATTATATTGATGTAGCATGGGTTCTGGAAATCGAATGTTTGTTTTTTGAACCTTGATTTACCTAATTTTTTCAAATTAAAGTTAATATTGATAGGGAATTACGAAAAATAAATAAGATTATATATAAAATATAAATTTTTTTTTAAGTGTTGTGAAATTTAAAATAATCCTATATACTAAAAAAAACTATTTTCCTATATGTAACTGGCGCAACATGGAGTACCATGGGGGAGCATATAGAGTATAAGCCGCGCGCCTGGGCAAACACTTGATTTATAAATAGATCGAGTGTTTTTTATTTTCCTAGGAAGAGGTGTAGGTAGAGATGAGTAATATGCATAGAAAAATGGGGACTTTTGCTTTAACTATGACAGGTATTGGTTCTATTATCGGCTCTGGTTGGTTGTTCGGAGCGTGGAAAGCTGCCCAGATTGCTGGACCAGCAGCTATTTTTTCTTGGATTATCGGTATGGTTGTAATTTTATTAATTGCATTATCTTACGCAGAGCTTGGGGCAATGTTTCCTGAAGCTGGAGGAATGGTTAAGTATCCTCAATATTCGCATGGCTCTTTTATTGGATTTATAGCTGCATGGGCGAACTGGATATCTATCGCTTCGACTATTACCGTTGAGGCCATTGCTTCGGTACAATATATGAGTACGTGGCCTTGGGAATGGGCCAGATGGTCTCATTCTTTAGTTGATAACAATATCTTAACGACTAAAGGATTATTCATTGCTTCTTTACTATTATTGTTCTATTTCTTCGTCAACTATTGGACAGTTAACCTTTTTGCTAAGGCAAATTCATTTATTACTATTTTTAAATTAATTGTTCCAGGTGTAATGGCAGGATCGTTATTTTTTGCTGGTTTTCATGGTGAAAACTTTACAAGTTCTCAAGGTATCGCACCATACGGTTGGGCAAGCGTTTTAACAGCAGTAGCTACTTCTGGTATCGTGTTTGCGTTTAATGGATTTCAAAGTCCCGTTAATATGGCAGGAGAAGCGAAGTCGCCGAATAAGTCTATACCTATAGCTGTTATTGGGTCTATTCTAATTGCAGGTTTTATATACGTTATTTTACAAGTTGTGTTTATCGGTGCAGTTGATCCGTCTATGATCGTGAACGGATGGAGTCATCTGAATTTCAATTCACCTTTTGCTGATTTGGCAATTGCTCTTAGTCTTAACTGGTTAGCGATTGTATTGTATGTAGATGCGTTTGTATCACCGTCTGGTACAGGAGCCACTTATACAGCTACAACTTCGCGTATGCTTTATGGAATGCAGAAAAATGGGTACTTACCGAATATCTTTGGTACATTACATCCACTTTATGGTGTTCCTCGTCCAGCGATGTTATTAAACTTAGGTGTATGTTTTATCTTTTTATTTTTATTCCGCGGATGGGGCGTACTTGCTGAAGTGATTTCAGTTGCTACACTTATTTCGTATATCATGGGGCCAGTAGCATTGACAACATTAAGACGTACAGCCTCTCATTTTAATCGTCCATTTCACTTAAAAGGCGCTTCTATTATTGCACCTTGTGGATTTGTTTTCGCATCGCTTACTTTATACTGGGCGCGTTGGCCATTAACAGGAGAAGTCGTTTTCATCATTGCCATTGGACTACCTATTTACTTTTATTATCAAGCTAAAAATAAGTGGAATGGATTCAAAAAACAATTTTTATCAGGTGTTTGGATGCTTCTTTACTTAGGTTGTATGATTTTCATTTCTTATATTGGAAGTGAGAAGTTCGGCGGAAAAAATATTCTTACATTTGGCTGGGATATGGTGGTCATCGCGTGTCTGGCACTCTGCTTCTATTGGTGGGGAGTTAAGAGCGGGATTAAAACAGAATACATGGCTGAGGCTGAAAAAATCAACAAAGAATTTATCAATAAATAACTCTTAGTGTAGACACAGCTATATGAGTAAAAAGAAAACATGGTTACTTTATGACCATGTTTTTTTATTTATTAAAAAGTGTTCGCAAATTGGAACACCTGACAATTTTAATGAAAAATTAAACTTTTACCTCACGTTTATAGCCAACCTCGCTGAATAATGGATTGGCAGGAAGTATAAACATTTCACCTCCCAAGTCTAGTCGTATCGGATGAGAGAAAATGTCTCCGATAAACGAATAAGTGAAATTCACCAAACTCACCCCATGGATCAACATCTTCTGGTAAATCTTCCAGAAAATTTTGGTCCGCAGCCAGTGAGTCCATCGGAATTCGACAAGGCTCCGAAATGGCAAAACTGGAGCTGAAAACGCTTCTGGCTAAATATGAATTAATCCACTTAAAATTCGAAGAATTAGATACTGTTAATAGGGTTGTTTCTTATAATTAAAAATATTAAACTCAAATACTGTTCCTACTCGTGGATAAACATAACGTATTAGTTACAATAAAAAATCTTAAAAAATAAGTAATCAATTAACCCCGTTCGTAAAAGTACACTTTTACGAACGGGGGCTTTTCAATTTTATAAAACCTATGGATAAAATCAAAATCACGATTTGTGAGTAGGTATAATCTATAATATGGTAAAAGCCTAGTTTCACAATAGCTAGAAAACCAATTAGAGTTTGTTTGAAAATTCAAAAATGAATTATTGGTATTTCGATGAATCCTCTATAGATAGGCATTATAACTGAATAAAATTCATTAATGAATTGACTGGTCTTAATACTAAGCGATTTTACACAAAAATGGGACTTGGCATGCAAGTTGCATAATATCTATAAGTATAAATCAAACATGCACGATATGAAATTCGTTTATGTGCGGAGGGATAACGGGTGCGAAAAACAATAAATAAACCATGGGAGCAATGGTATGTTGAAAGAATGAAATCTATGAAGCTGCCGGAAATATCGGTCTATTCGCTGCTTGATATAACAGCAAGGAAGTTTCCACACCATACAGCCATCATTTATGAAGACCATTCAATGGATTATAAGAATCTAAAAATGCAGGTAGACAAACTTGCAGGGAAATGGAGAGAAATGGGCTTTGTTAAAGGTGAACGTATTGGTCTGATGATGGCCAACCACCCTTATTTCATAATCAGTTATTACGCCGCACAGGCACTGGGTCTGATAGTTGTACAGATTAATCCCCTGTATAAACCGCGGGAACTTTTGCAAATTTTAATAGACTCAGATACCAAGAATATTGTATTTGACCAAACGGCCGCAAATACAATCGAAGAAACGAAAGCGATATATGAATTTGGTGTTTGCATTAATACGGAAAATGATCAAAATGGCCCCTGTTCACTTCATACGATGATTCAAACCGGAGATGCCATCAAGAAGCCCGAAATGATAAACCCGTATGAAGATACTGCAGTCATCCAATATACTGGCGGCACAACTGGGAAGATGAAGGGTGTCATGCTTACTCACTATAATTTAACCTCCAATGTCGTGCAGAGTTTTGAAATGTATGGGGATTCCCTGAAACCTGGTGAAGAAATCGTTTTGGCAGCTACGCCTCTTTACCATGTTTATGCCATGACAAGTGCAATGAATCTAGGTATCTATATTGGAGCTGCCATTCTCTTATTTCCTAAATTCGAACTTCAAGATGTACTTGTAAAAATAAAAAAGTACCGACCGACTTTCTTTCCAGGAGTTCCAAAGATGTATAATGCTTTCGTCAATCATCCTGGAATTGAAAACTATGGACTGAATTGTTTAAAGAGTTGTTCTTGTGGATCGGCGCCCCTGCCGGTTGAAGTAATCAAGCGATTTGAGGAGCTGACAGGTGCCAAAATCGGAGAGGGTTTCGGTTTGTCGGAAGCTTCTCCTTCCACTCATCGTAATCCGCCATTTGGAAAAAGGAAAATCGGAAGCATTGGCATTCCTTTTCCAGGCACGGACTGTATGATTATTGACGATGAAAACAATGAAGTGCCTAACACATGCGTCGGGGAGTTGCTCATAAAAGGCCCGCAAATCATGAAGGGTTATTGGAATAACGAAGCCGAAACCAAAAAGGCCTTACAGAATGGCTGGCTATATACTGGCGATCTTGCGGTGATGGATGATGAAGGATATTTCTATATAGTCGGCAGGAAAAAAGAAATGATCATCGTCGGCGGATTCAATATTTATCCGCAGGAGGTAGAAGGTGTTCTATATGAACATCCGGCAATAAAAGAGGCAGCTGTGGTGGGCATCCCCCATAAAGAAAAAGGGGAAATTGTGAAAGCATTCATCGTACCTAAAGAAAGCGCTTCCGTGGATCTTGAAGAAATAGAAGGATATTGTTATTCCCAATTGACTCCTTATAAAGTACCAAAAGTATTTGAATTGAGAAAAGAACTTCCGCGGAATACAGTGGGTAAACTATTAAAAAGATTGTTAGTTAAAGAGGAATTGGAAAAGGATTGAAAGAGGGGAATGTGGTTTCATTTATGAAACCTAAGTTGGATGATATATCAGTGTGTGAACAAATTAAAGAAAAGGAGGGAATTTTATGCGTTGGGTTGTTCTCATTCTATTATTCTTTGGAGCCGTCATCAATTTTGCAGATAAATCGATCGTGGGTCTCGCAGCTGTTCCAATCATGAAGGAATTCAATCTTACCTATGCGGAGTGGGGTCTTGTTGGAAGCAGTTATTATTGGCTCTACCCAGTAACAGGGATTTTTGGGGCAGCATGGGCTGATCGGCTGGGGGCTAAAAAAGTGCTTGGGTTCATCATGCTGACATGGACTGTTTTGCAATTCGGCGTTTTAGCCATCACCGCTCTGCCATTATTGATTCTTTACAGAATTTTACTGGGCGCATTCGAAGGACCTTATAGCCCAATCGCTTACAGTCATGCCGATAAGTGGTTTCCGCCGAAACTGAAAGGCTTTGCCAATTCGGTAGTGGTTGGCGGAGGAACCGTTGGTGCGATGATCGTGGCACCGATCCTCGTTTCTCTAATAACGATATTCGGCTGGAAGGTTGCCTTTGCCACCCTTGGTGGAGCAAGCCTTGTTTGGTTCTTTCTCTTTCAATTTTTAACAAAGGAAAATCCAGTTGAAGTATATGAAAACGTACAAAAGAAAAAGAAAGTGAAACTAGAAAAAATTAAAGTGAAAGACTTTTTGTTGCTACTCGCATCACCTACTGCTTTGTTTACTACACTTGCATATTTTTCAACGTATATTTTAGTTGTTTGGTTTTCTGTTTGGCTCCCGATTTATTTAGTGGAAGCCGTAAAAATGACACCAGGTCAAATGGGAACCAGCGTCGCGATAATCGGAGTCGTTTCCGTATGTATTTATATGGGTGTTTCGATGGTGTCTGATCATTTATTCAAGAAGAATCAGAATTGGCGGTCATCGAGGGTATTTGTCGTCGCGGGCGCCATGATTCTTGGTGCATTGTTCTTTTCCTCGATCATGGTATTTCAAAATCCAATCTGGGTGATAGTCGCCATGTGTTTAGCAAAGGGCCTTTCATATGCAATTTTACCGATCGGACCAACGATCATGATCAATGAAATGCAAGAGCGGGGGGGATTGATGACAAGCATCCTAACATCATCAGGAAATATAGCAGGCATTATTGCACCTCTATTAACTGGCTATATCATAAGTTTAGCAGGAGGAAATGAATTATTGGGATATAACTTATCGATATTGTTCATGGCCATCCTTGTCCTGGCTTTTGGCATCCTGTTTGCGATATTCGTTAAACCAGCCAAATCAAAAGGGAAACATAAAAATAAAAGTTCGGATAACTTTGATCTTAAGTCCTCATAAGCAAGGGGACAACTAGCTTACATTCAATGAAACTAGTGAAATGAAGGAATGCCATCAACTGGGTGTGAAAAAAGGAAAAGGAGCGGATGGGAAATGAATAGAGATGCCGTCATAGTTTCTGCAGTTCGAACAGCAATTGGAAAACAGGGAGGTGCACTTGCATCGGTTCCTGCCCACGCATTTGGAGCAGAAGTGATGAAAGAAGCCATAAAACGAGCGAATGTCGAACCCCTAATGATAGATGATGTAATCATGGGGAATGTGTTAAGCGGGGGTGGAAACATTGCCAGGTTAACAGCGCTGGAAACAGGCCTCTCGATTCATCTTCCCGGACTGACTGTCGACCGTCAATGCGGCTCGGGAATAAACGCTGTCAACTTGGCTGCACAAGCGATCCGGGCAGGCGAAGGCGATGTCTACATCGCCGGTGGGGTCGAGAGCATGAGCAGGGCACCATACTTGATGGATCGCCCGGAAAAAGCATACAGTGCAAAGCCACCGCAGTTCAGAAAATCCCGGTTGTCCCCAAAAGAGATTGGCGATCCCCCGATGGGAATCACGGCTGAAAATTTAGCGGAAAAATATGAGGTCAGCAGGGAAGAACAAGATGAATTCGCACTACAAAGCCAAAAAAAGATGGCCAAAGCCGTGGAAGAGGGCCGTTTCACTGAGCAAATTGCACCTATTCACATTCCTGTCAGAAAAGGCGACGATATTGAATTTAAATTGGATGAACATCCACGTCCGCAAATAACGAAAGAAGGGCTAGCCAAATTATCACCTGCGTTTTTAGAAGGCGGTTCCGTGACTGCAGGCAATAGTTCGGGATTGAATGATGCCGCATCGGCCCTTGTCATAATGTCGAGGGAAAAAGCGGTGAAATTGGGGATTAAGCCTTTGGCGACGATCAGGGCACAGGCCGTTGCAGGGGTAGATCCAAATTATATGGGAATAGGACCTGTTCCCGCTATAAGAAAGGTAATGGAGAAATCAGGGCTTTCCTTAAATGAAATGGACATCATTGAAATTAATGAAGCCTTCGCCGCTCAAGTTATTGCTTGTAATAGGGAGCTTGATATGAATCCCGCAAGAGTGAATGTGAACGGGGGAGCCATTGCACATGGACATCCACTAGGTGCGACGGGTGCCATCCTCATTACGAAAGCGGTTTATGAATTGAAGCGTTCTGCCGGAAGATTTGCTCTTATTACTGCTTGCATTGGAGGCGGGCAGGGAATTGCAACGATAATTGAACGTGAAGCCTGATTTTGTAAGAGTGAGGACTCTAATTTACCAGAACACAATGAATTCCATTGAATGATTAGATGATAACGGCCCTATATGCCCTATGAACAAAACTTATAAATGGCTACTCGTGAACAAACCTAAGGAGGAATAAACTGATGACAATCACTTTAACCAAGGAAATCCAGCAAATGAAGGAAATGATCCGTAATTTTGTTGAAAGGGAAGTGGAGCCGTACGCTATACAAATTGAAGAAGAAGATGCCATCCCGGAGCATTTGGTGGAAAAAGCAAAAGACCTTGGCTTATTCGGGATAAGCATTCCCGAACAATACGGTGGAATTGGCTTGAATGCTGTTGGAAAGGCTACCGTATTAGAGCAGTTAGGAAGGACCCATAATGGATTTGTTTCATTAATAAGCGCCCACACGGGGATTGGCAGTACAGGTCTGGTTAAGCTTGCATCCGAACATTTGAAAAATAAATATTTGCCTGAAATGGCAGCAGGCACGAAAATTGGCGCCTTTGCTTTATCTGAACCAGGAGCGGGATCTGATGCAACCAATTTGGCAACAAGTGCAGAAAAGAAGGGTGATTACTGGGTGATGAATGGAACGAAACATTTCATCACGAATGGGCCGATAGCTGATGTTTATACCGTATTTGCAATAACGGATAAAGATAAAGGAGCAAAGGGAGGGATTACAGCTTTTTTAGTAGAAAGAGATTTTCCCGGTTTAATTGTCGGCAAAAAGGACAAAAAAATGGGGTTAAGGGGATCATATACCTCACAGGTCATTTTCGAGGATTGTATCATACCTGAAGAAAATGTTATCGGCGAAGTTGGAATGGGATATATCTCTGCCCTGAAAATTTTAGGTGAAGGGCGTGTAGGTTTGGCTGCAAGATCAGTGGGATCAAGTGGTAAATTAATTGAATTATCAGCCAAATATGCAAAAGAGCGCATTCAATTCGGCAAACCAATTGCGGACAACCAAGCGATTCAATGGATGCTTGCTGATATGGCAACCGAAACGGAAGCCGCAAGAGCATTAACGATGATGGCGGCACAAAAGATTGATGAAGGAAAAAAAGTGATCAAGGAAGCATCAATGGCAAAGCTGTTCGCTTCAGACGTTTTTAATCGGGTCGCGGATAAAGCGGTCCAGATTCATGGCGGAATGGGATATATGGCTGAATATCCAGTTGAACGTTTTTATCGGGATGCCCGCATAACGAAAATCTATGAAGGAACGAATGAGATCCAACGTTTAATCATAGCAAGGAATGTCTTGGAAGAGTGTTAATTTCTTACTGTTTTATTCGGGCAGGTAGTCTTTTGCCTTTGAATCTGGAATTTCAAGGGGGAGGAACGAAATGGGAGAAGATATCGTAATCGTTAGTGCTGTTCGAACACCGATTGGAAGGTACGGTGGAGCATTTAAAGAGATTAGTTCCGGTCATTTGGCGAGCATAGCCATCAAAGAAGCGATCAAGCGAGCGAATATTGTAGCAGAACAAGTGGATGAAGTCATTTTCGGGGAAGTTAGGCAAACGACCGAATCCTCGAATGTCGCGAGAGTGGCAGCTCTGCGCTCAGGGATTCCCGATTCTGCACCGGCTTTTACCGTAAACCGTTTATGTGCATCTGGAATGCAGGCCATCACCTCAGCAGCACAGCAGATAAGCTCAGGTCAAGCAAATATAGTCGTTGCCGGCGGTACGGAAAGCATGAGCCGCGCACCGCTTTATTTAAGAAGTGCCCGTTTTGGGGGAGACAGGACCAAGCTAGTGGATTCTAATACTGAAGCTGGACAGCAGCCTCAAGAAATTTACGGAAAAAGTTTGGGAATGGGAATCACCGCTGAAAATGTCGCAGAACGATACAGCATTTCCAGGGAAGAGCAAGATGTCTTTTCAGTGGAAAGTCAACGAAGAGCGGCGCAAGCGATAGAAGAAGGAAAGTTCAAAGATGAGATCGTTCCTGTTCAGGTCTCTGACAGGAAGAGTACGGTTACCATTGAAACGGATGAATATCCACGTCCGGAAACCACAATGGAAAAACTTGCAAGCTTAAAACCGGCATTCAGGGAAAACGGAACCGTCACTGCAGGGAATGCTTGTGGCCGTAATGACGGGGCTGCTGCATTGGTATTAATGAAAGCTAGTGAAGCGAAACGGTTACAAATACAACCACTCGCAAAGATTGTCGATTGGGCGACTGCGGGAGTTTCGCCTGAAGTGATGGGAATTGGTCCAGTACCAGCCGTCGGAAAACTTATGGAGCGCACCGGGAAAAAAGTAGAGGACATTGGGCTTTTCGAATTAAATGAGGCGTTCGCTTCACAAGCATTGGCAGTAATCAGGGATTTATCGCTAGATGAAAACAAAGTTAATGTAAATGGGGGAGCGATCGCTCTTGGACACCCAGTCGGATCGACGGGCGCACGGATCGTGACAACGCTAATATATGAACTGATTCGCAGGAAAGAAAGATATGGTGTTGCTACACTTTGTGTTGGCGGCGGACAGGGAATGGCTATCATGATTGAAGCCGTATAGGCCAACGATTAAGGAGTGGAAACCCCATACGTTTCTGCTCCTTTCCGTATATAAATTGAATCGTGCCAAAGTGAGGGGGAGGAAGATTGCCTGTTGAAGTGGAAGATATTCGGAATCAATTCGAAAGTAGTGCATTCTTTTCACATATAGGTTTTGAAATCATTCGGTTTGAAGAGGGGAATGTTACTATAAAGTTGAACATAGAAGAACATTTGCTTAATGTTAATGGAACACTGCACGGGGGCATTCATGCTACCATGCTGGATACCATTCTAGGAATGGTGACTCGTTCCGTTACCAAATCCAAAGTCGTGACGACAAGCTTAACAGTACATTATTTAGCCAGCATATCGAGTGGGGAACTATTTGCCGAAGCAAAAGTCCTTCAAAAAGGATACAAAATTGCCTTTACTGAAGGAGAAATAAAAGATTCTGAAGGCAACACAATTGCAAAGGGCACAGGAATTTTTAAAATCATTCGTGATAAATGAGGCAAGGATGATCAAGTTGGCTGATTATGCTCCATATTAATAGAAAAGAATGAGGTGTGAAAAAAATTGACTAGAACTTGGCATGGATTTTATCCGAAAGAAACTCCTGCTGAAATTGACATTCCAGTATTGTCATTATATGGACTCCTTGAACGTTCAGCCCGACTTTACCCAACCTGCAAAGCCGTAATAGACGGGGATCGGGAAATGACATATATGGAATTAAAGGATGCCTCAGATCGTTTTGCTGTGAATTTAGACAACCGTGGATTTCAAAAAGACGATCGTATAGCAATCATGCTGCCAAATTGTCTAGAATATATCATTGCCTATTATGCCATTCATCGTTTGGGAGGTGTGGTCGTTCAAGTGAACCCGCTGTATCAATCGAGTGAATTGGATTATATATTACAGGATTCCGAAGCCAATTGGTTCATTGGGCGTGAGGAACAACGGGAAAAATTAGTGCTAACAAGTTTTTCTGATAGGTTAATGTTCATATCATCCGACCAATTAATGGAAACAGGAACGGATTTTTTAAGGAAAGATAAGGAACTTCCTGCTCTGGCCATCGATCCGAAGGAAGCTGTGGCTGTACTTCAATATACAGGGGGGACTACAGGGAAATCAAAAGGGGTCATGCTCACGCATTTTAATTTGATCTCGAATGTTTATCAAGACTTTGCCTTTACGGCAAATGCCCTTCAACTTCAAAGGCCTGGGGAACGGATGCTTGGATTGACCCCATTATTCCATGTGTTTGGTAATGGACGATTGAATAGTGCCATATATGCCGGATCGACTTTTATCACATTAGAGAAATTTGAAATAAACAAGGTGGTGGATTTGATTCGAACACATCGGCCAACCATTTTTCCAGGTGTCCCGACCATGTATATTGCTTTACTGAATCACCCGGATTTAACGGCGGACGATTTAAGCTGCTTTAAGTACTGCAGTTGTGGTTCAGCCCCGCTCCCGATAGAAATCATTCATCAGTTCGAAAAAAAATTACGGGTTACAATATTGGAAGGGTTTGGAATGTCGGAAACTTCACCCACTACCCACCGCAATCCAGTCAGAGGACAGAAAAAACCAGGAAGTATCGGAATCCCATACCCAAATACTGACGCTAAAATCGTCGACCTAAAAACAGGCATTGATGAATTGCCAGCAGGTGAAAGAGGCGAACTGATCATTAAAGGTCCGCAAGTAATGAAGGGATATTGGAAGAATTCAAAGGAAACGGCAACGGCTTTGCGGGATGGATGGCTTTACACTGGGGATATCGCGACGATGGATGAAGACGGATATTTTTATATCGTAGGCAGGAAGAAAGATATGATCATTGCAAGCGGTTATAATGTTTATCCAATCGAAGTTGAAGATATTATTTATCAGCATCCAGCCGTAAAAGAGACATGTGTATATGGGGTTCCGGATTCATACCGTGGGGAAACGGTAAAAGCGGCCATTGTCTTAAAGAAAGGAAAGTCAGTCCCGGAGCAGGAAATCAGGGAGTTTTGCGTGCAACGATTGGCCAGATACAAAGTGCCGCGAAGTATTGAGTTCAGGGAACAACTGCCAAAATCAGCTGTAGGGAAAATTTTGCGCAGAATATTAATGGAAGAAGTAACACAGAACCCTACTTTCGGGGAGAGATAAGCAGTTCATTTATCGTTAGGGAACTCATATGAAACCCTAAATAAGTGAAACCTTTTTTCGAGGTTCCCCTTATTTAGGGTTTTTATCATATTTTTATAGACTATAAAACTACTTTCCTTTTAGCGGCATTTCAAATGAAGTCCCCTCCACCAATAATTCATGAGACGCACCATCCGCTATATCATCGGTAGTGAATGAAAAGGAATCGAGCTTTTTAAAGTTATCCTCGGGATCAACCAATAAGCCAATTGTGCCTTTTCTTGTTTCTCCTGGTTGGTAATCTGATCGGCTTACTTTTTTTGTCCCTATAAAAGTATCTCCGGAATGGATGAAAGTTTTAGAAGGCACATCATATGTAAGATCATCATTGAAAGTAACATTTTCCATGCTGAAGAACTGAAGTTCCTTCGAATCTTTATTTTCCACGGAATATGTTATCTCTAGATAGGAAACCTCTTCATCAATATCCGTTTTAGACAACGCAGCCTGTTGATCGATTTCCTCCATGGATAAATTCTCTTTATAATATATCGAATAGGCCTCTTCAAAACTCAATCCCGTATAGGACTTGAGCTCCTCCTTTACTTCATCTGTTAGTGTAGACAATTGTATCCTACGGATATCCTTGATTGTAATGACCATGGGTGCCAATTCAAATGACTCATTAATGGACTTCGTTTCTAGCAATTTGAAGGTTCCCCAATTTTTTTGGCGAACCTTATCGCCGACTTTTTTTAGATGGGTCCCGCCATATTCCTGCACCTCAGGAATTTTGGACTCCTTGGCTTCCGCTTTTTTCCCTTTTTCATTTTTATCGCTCCCGAAATAATTGAAGGCAATTACACTTAAACAAATAAGCAATAATCCAACAATTGCTGAAAGGATCCATCTTTTACGGATACTTCATCACTCCTTGTCTTAAACCAATGATGTCATAAACTATAATATACCATTTTTTCTCAAATGGCGGGATTGGGTAACTGAAGAAAATTAAAAGGCATGAGCCCGGTAGATTTCAGGGTTCATGCCCTCAAGGCTGTGCTTATTTAAATAAAGTGTCTAACTTTTTGGGTTCACTGGGACGAGGTTACATATCGTATGCCAGCTACCATTCAGTTAACTTTAGGTCCCCCCTTGTAAAGAACATTAATTTTGAACTTAAACAAAGGAAGGTACTACCTCATTGATAAAAAACAAGCAAAGGAGCTTGCCGTCGAAACGATGCAAAATGTCAACCTACCAAATCCCGCGAAACTATTAAAAAGCTATCCTTTTCAATAGTATGAACATAAAAGCTGATGATGAATTGGACAAATAAAGAACTGATTTACAAATTCTTAACATCGGATTAATGTGGGATTTATATTGAATGATTATGATTAATCCGTAACAAACAGTAATAAACATTAATGATTCCACATTAAATGGAGGCACTTTTTATGAATTACACATTCAAGAAGAATTGTTACAAGTCTATTCAAGCTGTGATGTTAGGAGTGAGTGTACTAGGATTAGCTGCTTGTGGAGCTACTAAAGAGGAGGCTGCTCCAGTTATTAAGGATCCAAGTTCGTTAACCCTGAAAGAAATTGAAACAAAGGCAAAAGAAGAGGGGACAATTAATAGTTTCGGTATGCCTGATTCATGGGCTAACTGGGGAGAAACGTGGAATGAAGTGATGAAAAAATATACTTTGGAACACAATGATACAGATTTATCCAGTGCCGAAGAGATTGCCAAAATGGAATCTGAAGGAGAGAATGCAACAGCTGATATCGGCGATGTAGGGGTTTCCTTTGGGCCCATCGCGGAACAAAAAGAATTAACGATGCCATATAAAACTTCCTATTGGGACGAGGTACCTGACTGGGCAAAGGATGACAATGGAGATTGGGTTGTTGGCTACCAAGGAACAATTGCATTCTTAACTAATAAAGAATTAGTAGATAACCCGCCAAAATCATGGGATGACATATTAAAAGGAGATTATAAAGTAACAGTTGGAGATGTTCAGCGTGGTACACAGAACCAAATGGCCGTTCTTGCTGCCGCTAAGGCTTACGGTGGTGATGAAACAAATCTCCAACCAGGAATTGACTATTTTGCTAAGCTTGCCAAGCAAGGCCGCCTTAGCTTAACTGATGCCAAGCCGGCTAACATCGAAAAAGGGGAAGTGGAAGTTGCCCTTGTTTGGGATTTCAATGCTCTTGGTTACGCTGACCAAATTAACCGCGATCAATTTGACGTTGCCATTCCAAGTGAAGGTTCAGTCGTAAGCGGCTACGCAACTATTATTAACAAAAATGCAAAGCATCCGCATGCGGCGATGGCAACTAGAGAATATATCTTAAGCGATGAAGGACAAATTAACTTAGCTAAAGGATTTGCCCGACCAATTCGCGATGTAGAACTTCCGAAAGAAGTAGCTGGAAAAATGGTTCCAGAAGAACAGTACAAAAATGCAAAACCAATTGAAGATTACAAAGCTTGGGAAGAAACGGCTAAAAATTTACCACAGCTTTGGCAAGAAGAGGTGTTAGTCCATGTCAAATAAAGTAATAGCAATTATTGTTGATGGTATGAGATATGATAAAGCATGTGAGGCTCTTGGATTTATTCAACATCTAGTTGAAACAAATCAGGCAGCACTTTACAAAGTAAAGTCGGAACTCCCAAGTCTTTCCCGTCCATTATATGAAGTGTTACTAACGGGTACACCGGCATCAGTGAACGGAATTACGTCCAATCAAGCGGTTCGCTTATCTACTGAGAAAAGTCTCTTTCATCTTACGAAAGAAAACGGCTTAAGAAACGGAACGGTATCTTATTACTGGGTAAGCGAACTTTATAATCGCGCGCCATTCCATTTTATTGAGGATCGTGAGCAAGAGGATGAGTCTAAGCCGATTCAATATGGGAAATTTTATTGGGATGATGACTATCCAGACAGTCATGTGTTAATGGATGCAGAAGCTTTGCGCAGAAAGTATGACCCACACTTTTTATATATTCATCCGCTCGGTGTAGATGTAAAAGGAGAAATGTTCGGTTCGGAATCGAAAGAATATCGTGAACAAATCTTAAAAATGGGAAGCTTGTTGGCACAACTTTTGCCAATTTGGATCAAAGAAGGTTACCACATTTTAATTACATCTGATCATGGCATGAGTGAATATGGCAACCATGGCGGCATAACTGATGGTGAGCGTGATGTACCGCTCTTTATCATGAGTCCAAAAGTTGAGCCTGGCGTTTACAGTGAAGTGGTTCCGCAATTAGCTTTTGCACCGCTCGTTTGTGAACTTTTAAATATTGAGCCGTCCAATAAAATGATTTCATATCAATTTCCAGGTCTGAAAGGAAAAAATACCCTATAAAAAAGATACACTATTCAACATTAAAATGAAGAATGAAGGTTGACGGGAATTGGTTTAACGAATGTACTGTTAAACCAATTCCCAAAATTGTTAGAGAACATAGAGGAGCGAGAAGTCTTGCGAAAAATTAAAAAACAAAAAATTTACTTATTAGCTCTTTTACTGCCATTTATTATGTTTGTGATTGGATTTGAAATAGGACCATTAGTGGCAATGATTAAAAATAGTTTTTATGCAGACAACGGAATTCAAGTTACGATTGATCAATATATCACCATATTTAAAAGTGAATTTTACTTACAAGCCATTCAAAATAGCCTTGTCATTTCTTTATTTTCTGCTGTAACTTCTGTGATTATAGCAGTCATTGCAGCCTATTCGATTACAAAGTTCTCACAAAAAATACAAAATCGCTTACTGATGATTGCCAATATGACGTCGAACTTTGAGGGGATTCCCCTTTCATTTTCATTTATTATTTTACTTGGAAACAATGGGTTGTTTACGTTGCTTTTTTCAAAGATTGGTGGGGATGTGTTTGCGGATTTTAATTTATATTCATGGACAGGCCTCATTCTTGTTTATATATATTTTCAAATTCCGCTTGCTATTATGCTCATCTACCCGTCTTATCAAGGAATTAAGAAACAATGGAAAGAGGCTTCTTCATTATTAGGAGGATCAACATTATCATTTTGGCTTCACATTGGGATTCCAGTTCTTTTACCTAGTATTGTAGGTACATTCAGCATTTTGTTTGCTAATTCGATGGGAGCTTACGCTACTGCCTATGCATTAGTAGGCAGCAACTATAACTTATTGTCATTGCAAATTGCCTCTCTAGTTGCTAGTGACGTTGCATTAAAGCCGCAGCTAGGTAGTGCGATGGGAGTTCTTCTAGCAGCGACAATGATAGGGGCGATGTGGTTCAATGAACGAATGATGCGCCGCATTAGGAGGGATTTACGATGAAATCTTCATTGACTTTTCATAAAGTGATTGTTGGGTTACTAGTTATATATTTATTAATTCCGCTTGTAGGAACATTTTTATTCTCGATTGCCGGTAAATGGGATCATACCATTTTACCTGAGAGTTATACAATGGATTGGTATGTTGAATTATTTCAAGATGAACGGTTTTATGATGCTTTTCGACGAACGCTGTTTTTAATTGTCATGTCTGTAGGTCTTAGTGTTGTTATTATGCTTCCGACTATTTTTATCATCACGGTATATTTCAGTAAATGGGAAGGATTACTTCAAGCAGCAGCTATGCTTCCTTATGGAATTCCTCCCATTGTTGGAGCTGTAGGATTAATCAAGGTATATTCAGATGGACCGATTCAAATTGCCGGAACACCTTGGATTTTAATCGGTGCCTATTTCATAACGATTCTGCCATTTATGTATCAAGGTATTCGTAGCAGTCTTCGTACGATTAATGCTGTGCAGCTTGTTGATGCAGCTGAATTACTGGGTGCTACAAAATTCCAGTCGTTTCGCACAGTGGTGTTTCCAAATATTATATCTGGTATTTTAGTGTCTACCTTATTATCAGTCGCTCTTTTATTTAGTGAGTTTGCTTTTGCCAATTTGCTTGTCGGAGGCCGATTTGAAACCATTCAAATTTATCTTGCCGACAAACTAAACAGCAGTGGTCACTTAACAAGTGCAATTGTTATTACTTATTATTCAATGATTTTACTTTTAACGGGGATTGTATTAAAACTTACGTTTAGAAACGAAAAAAATCCTGTCGTGTCAAATAAGAAGCGAATTCTTTCATTTTTTAAAAAACAACACTGTAATAAAAATACTGCTATAGAAGGTGAAAAGTAATGAGCTATGTAACCATCGATCAAGTGACTAAGGGGTATGAAAATCAAGTCGTTCTAAATGACATTTCTTTAACATTAAATAAGGGAGAATTTGCTACACTTCTTGGGCAAAGCGGATGCGGGAAAAGTACATTATTACGTTCCATTGCGGGGCTTGAAGGTGTTGATGTAGGAAGAATCTTAATTGATGGAAAAGATATTACTAATTTATCACCGCGTCAGCGTGAAGTAGGTATGGTATTTCAGTCTTATGCGCTTTTCCCAAATATGAGCGTTTTTGACAATATCACGTACGGCCTTAAAATGAAGAAGGTAAAAAATATTAAATCAAAAGTGAAAAATATGATTGATATGGTTGATTTAATAGGAAAAGAAGAGTCGTATCCTCATCAATTATCTGGTGGACAACAGCAGAGGGTTGCTCTTGCCCGCGCGCTAGTCATGGAGCCGAAAGTACTGCTTTTGGATGAACCGTTAAGCGCATTGGATGCTAAAATTAGAAAAAGTTTGCAAAAAGAATTAAAGAGAATACAGAAAGAATTAGATATTACAACTATTTTTGTTACTCATGATCAGGAAGAAGCAATGACGATGTCTGATCGAATTTTTGTCATGAATAAAGGAAAAGTTGTACAATCCGGTTCTCCATCAGAAATTTATACTTCTCCAATCAATACATTTGTTGCAAAATTTATCGGAAATTATAATGTTTGTAATATGGAAGTTTTCCATAAACTTGTTCGCAGCACAGAATTAAAAGGGAATGAAGTCGCCATTCGTCCTGAAGTTTTACAATTAGTTTCTGTTGGTGAGGATAGCTTGGATATACAAGTGAACTGGGGAATTAAAGGGTTTATCAAAGATGTTTCTATGACAGGGAATGTTTTAAGATATGAAGTAGAAACAGAGGAGTCCGCTTTCCTTGTAGATTACCTTCACCACCGAGGGAAAATGTTTGAGCAAGGAGCACGCGTTCAAATTCTTGTACCGAAGAAAGAATGTATTATTTTATAAATTATTAATGATCACGGGGGTAGAAATATGTCTGTTTTGCCAGAAGAAAGAAAGAATGAAATTTTAAAAGAACTTAACAAAATGGGAAAAGTTAAAGTTATGGAATTAGTTGATCAATTTAATGTTTCAGAGGAAACGATTCGACGCGATTTGATGATGTTAGAGGAAAAAGGACTTTTAAAGAGGGTTTACGGTGGGGCGATTAAAACAGTTTTTGAATTTGAGGAGCCTCCATTTACACAGCGTACAACGGTGAATCAAGAAGCGAAAATCAAGGTTGGGAAAAAAGCAGTAGAACTTGTTTCTAATGGAGATGTGATTGCCATTGATGTAGGGACAACCATGCTTGAATTTGCGCAGTGTATTGAAAATAAAAAAGACATTACGATTTTAACCAATTCTCTTCCTGTATCGTCTGTGTTAACCGAATTGCTCAATCAAAATAAGTTTACAGGACAAATTCTATTACTAGGAGGACAAATTGATCCAAAGCATCAATCCATATGCGGTGGTCTCACTGAACAAATGTTAAATCAATTTAATATTGATAAAGCGTTCATTTCAGCTGGTGGTGTCTCCATTCAAAGTGGTGTTAGTAATTATCATTTACGTGAAACATTAGTTTCACGCAAGATGGTCGAGGTATCAAAGCAAGTTATATTGCTAACGGATTACTCTAAAATTGGTGTCGACACATTTTGTAAAGTTTGTCCTCTAGAAAAAGTCGATGTGATTGTCTGCGAGCAACCATTTCCAGAGGAATGGAGAAATCATTCAAAATTAGAGGAAGTCAATTGGATTCAAGCATAGCCCATAATGGGACATATCGAGATGGAAGAGGGGGGTACTCTCTTTTTTGATTAGATTTTTATTGATAGCAGGTAAAAAAGCTAGAAAGAGAATTTAATAGATAGAATGAGAAAAGGAGCTATTAGAATGAGTTTCATTGCGATAGATTTAGACGGAACATTATTAAACGACCAGAATGAAATTAGTGAAGAAAATATAAAGGCGATTCAATATGCCCAAGATAGAGGCTTTGAAGTAGTTATTTCAACAGGACGGGCTTATTTTGACGTTCAAACAATTTGTGAAAAAGCCGGGATTTCCCCATTTGTAATCGGGACAAATGGCGCAACCATTCATTCAAAAAGCGGAAAGTGCATTTCTTCTATTACGATAACTAAAGATTGTGTCGAATCTATTCTCCAATGGTTAGATGAACGGAATTATTATTACGAAGTGTTTACTGATAAAGCCATTTATACTCTTAAAAAGGGTAGAGAACATTTCCATAATGAGATTAAAAGTTTGAAAAATGCAGATTTGAATACAGATATGAAAGAATTAGTTGAAGTAGCGGAAAGGCAATTTGACCAGTTTGGATATGTTTTAGTTGAAAACTATCATGATATCTTAAAACAGGAGGAAGAATTCTATAACATATTGGCATGTTCTTTTGATAAAAAGAAATTAGAAGAAGCATGGAACCAATTCAAACAGTTTGATGAGTTGATGGTTGTTTCATCTGCTGATCACAACATTGAAATTACTAGTAAAAGAGCTACAAAAGGAATGGCTCTTGAAAAATTGGCTTTTTTGATGAATGGTTCCTTAGATCAGGCTATGGCAATCGGGGACAGCAACAATGATTTATCCATGTTCCAGAAAGTTGGATACAGCGTAGCGATGGGAAATGCGAAAGATGTCATAAAAGCTGTTTGTACAATGACAACCCTTAAAAATGATGAGAATGGGGTAGCTTATGCGATTTATCGATATATAGAGAACTTCGTGGTTCAAAAATAAGTGTCAATGCCGAAGGAGCGAGCGATAAAATGGCATGGATATATATCATAATGGCAGGACTTTTGGAAATCGTCTGGGTGATCGGTCTTAAATATTCACACGGATTCACCAAAATTATACCTAGTATAGTAACGGTAGTTATAATAATATTTAGTTTCTTTTTACTTTCAAAAGCTTTCCATTCCATTCCCATAGGAACTGGTTACTCCATTTTTACTGGATTGGGAACGGTGGGAACGGTAGTAATTGGGATGCTTTTTTTGGGAGAGACCATTAATCCACTGAAAGTATTTTTTATGGCTTTAATGATATTGGGGATAATTGGAATAAAAATCAATCCAGCACAACCTAAACATTTAAGGAAGTGAAATGATTTATTCAAGGTTAGGGGATGATTCAATGGCTTGGTTTTTTCTTCTTATTGCTGGATTTGCCGAGATTGGCAGTGTTATAAGCCTGAAACGTGCAAACGGGTTTGAAAAATTGCTTCCCTCTGTAGCTTGTCTTTTTTTGGGGAGTTTAAGCTTTTATTTTCTTTCATTGTCATTAACTTCTATTCCAGTGGGGACTGCCTATGCAATATGGACCAGTATCGGTTCTGTTGGAAGTGTTTTAGCAGGAATGATCTTCTTTAATGAACCTAGAAGTTTAAGACTAACCCTATTTATTATGTGTATTATTGCAGGGGCTGTAGGTATTAAAATGACTTCTGGACATTAAGGTCAGGGTTTTAAATGGAAATAAGTGGATAAAGAAAAAGGTATTACCTGGAGGAGAAGAGAGATGGAGGCTATTCAAGATTAAAGAATACTGCATACTGATTCTAGACATTCACTTAAATAAACGCTTCGATCTCCATTCTACATGAACATTTACAACTGCCATAATCTCTACTAAAATTTTTGAATTTTTGAATTATTCAACTTAATGGTGCGATACTTCAATAACGAAGTGTCGCTTTTTTATGACTTTCTGCTAAAGTCGTACACGTCCTAAAAATAGCTAACTCTTTCCTTCGTTCGATGAATCGCTTTCATTGCTTTCCATATCTTGTGCAAATTTGGTCCTCGCGTATGATACGTCCGGCTCCTCGAGACAATCGTTCCTCGAACATCTTGGCTCTTTTGTTCTCCTTTTTTTGAACACTGACTTAAAGAGAATAGTGAATTTTTTGTATTTTCAATATTTACAGTCAATATTTGAAATGGTAGTATAACAATATCTGTTAATAATTATAAAATTATAAGGTTTTTTCAAAAATATCATTTTTTTATTATAATGAAAGTTTTTTAAACTAAAATATTATTATTATAGTTAGAATATTTTGTATTTAATTTTCTTAAGGGGATGAATGATAATGAGTATCAAAAAAATGTCAAATTCATTAAGGTCAATTGAAATAGTAGAGCGAACATCCGGAATATATGAAGAAGCTGTGAGATTAAGAAGAATGATCCATGAAAATCCTGAGCTTGGATTTGAAGAGCATAAAACGGCTGAAGTTATTGCGAATTACTTAAAAGGGCTTGGAATTGAAGTGAAATCCGGAGTAGCTAAGACAGGAGTTGTGGGTATTCTTCGAGGAGATAAAGAGGGGCCTGGGCCTGTGCTTGCTTTACGAGCTGATATTGATGCTTTACCTATTCAAGAGAAAACGGATGTAAGCTACAAATCTAAAAATCCTGGGGTTATGCATGCTTGCGGACATGATATGCATACCGCAATGTTACTATCTGCCGCTAATATTTTATCTCAAAATAAGCATCATATTGCGGGTACAATAAAATTCATTTTTCAACCTGCTGAAGAGATGAAGGGTGGGGGAATAATGATGGTTGAAGAAGGTGTATTGAGCAACCCTCCCGTTGACCATGCTTTTGCTTTTCATGTTTGGCCTGAATTAGCTACTGGAACCTATGGTTTTAGAAATGGTGCGATAATGGCAAGCATGGATTCTTTTGATGTTGTATTAAAAGGTAAACAAGGTCACGGAGCAGCACCGCATCAAGGAGTAGATGCTATAGTGGGTGCTGCTCATGTTGTAACAGCGCTACAAACAATTGTTAGCAGAGAAACTGATCCAGTAGATTCTGTTGTTATTACAATCGGAACAATTGAAGCAGGAGATGGCTATAATATTATTCCTGAAATAGCTAGTTTTAGAGGTACTGTACGAACACTTAATGCGAACACTCGTAAGGAAGTGGCTGCAAGTATTCAAAGAATTATCGAAGGAGTGGCTTCCGCACTTAAATTAGAAGTTGAAATAAACTATAACTTTACAGTGGGGTATCCTGTTACAATGAATGATCCTAAATTTAATGAACATGTTGCTGCTATTGCTACTGATTTATTTGGAGAAAACTCAGTGCAGTGGTTGACTAAACCAAGTATGGCAAGTGAAGATTTTGCTTTCTACTTAGAAAAAGTCCCGGGTACATTTGTCTTCTTAGGAGTAGGAGAAAACCCAGAGGATCCGATGAAGCTGCATAGTGACGTATTTTTACCAGATGAAAAGGCGATGATCCAAGGGATTTCCCTTATCGTAGGACTAGCTATAAATACTGCTGAAAAAATTCAATAAGTTAAAAAATGATAAGCAAAAATTGTGTTGGTTTTCCTTTTTAGAATCAGCATAATTTGTAGAAAAGGAGTGTAATAAAGTGCAAGGAAATTCTCTGCGTAATTGGAAAATTCATTTATTTGTTTTGATATTAGTCTGTGTTACAGAATTTATTGGCGTAAAAACGTTTAACATTGGGATTGGAGCCATTGCATTATTTCCAATGCTGTATGCATTAATTATCGGAGCCATTATTAGTTTACCTTCTTTCAAAATTTTAAAAATGAAGGAAATGAATGTAGCGGCCAATATTTTAGGAATTTCATTCATGCTTTTTGTAGCCAAATTGGGAATGTTAATGGGGCCCTCATTGCCGAAGATATTTGATGCTGGGATTTCTTTAGGACTACAAGAAGTGGGACATTTCGCAGGGACAATCCTATTAGGGTTACCAATTGCTTTATTACTTGGAATGAAAAGAGAAGCAGTCGGTGCTACTTTTTCAATCGATAGAGAACCTAACTTAGCCATTATTGCTGAAAAATATGGATCGGATTCACCAGAAGGACGGGGAGCACTAGGCGTATATGTTTGTGGTACTTTGTTTGGGGCTTTATATCTGTCTGTGTTAGCAAGTTTTTTGGCTCAAACTGGTTGGTTTCATCCAATTTCACTAGCCATGGGTGCGGGTGTAGGTTCAGGTAGTATGATGGCTGCCATGTCAGGAGCATTAGCTGTTATATTCCCAGAATCCGCAAAGGATATTGCAGTTTTTGCTGGTGCTGCTAACTTAATTACAACAATTTTAGGAACGTATATATGTGTATTCTTTTCCCTTCCTTTAACAAACTATTTATACAAAAAGTTTGAGCCTATTTTAGGGCGAAAGTCAAAAAAAGATCAAATGAAAAATATTGAAGCATAGGACATTAAGGGGAGATTTTATATGAAGGATAAAATATTGACTTTTATAATTATTGGTATAATAGCTATTATGGGAAATTGGGTTGGATACAATGTTTCACCAATTGACGCATTACCAGGTATGATGATCATTGTTGCTGTAACGATATTAGGGTTCTTTTTCGCAAAAATCTCCCCTATAAAACTACCAATTGTTGTTTGGGTTTCTATGTTAGCCTTATTGGTTACAACTCCGATTTTTCCAGGAAACGCAGGAATCATTAAAGTAACAGAACAAGTTAATTTTATGGCCTTGGCAACACCTATTTTGGCTTATGCTGGCCTTTCCTTCGGGAAAGATTTGAAAGAATTTAAAAAATTAGGATGGCGTATAGTTGTTATATCTCTAGTTGTATATACAGGAACATTTTTACTATCAACTCTTGTTGCAGAAATTGGTTTTAGATTAACTGGTAAATTCCATTAAGTTATTGTGATCGTGCTACTAGTATTTAACATAAAACCAAGGAAACGAAAAATTGAAAGAGCTTATGGCGACTATAGAACGAATATTGAAGATGTCTACGCTGTTTGAGATGTCAAAAGTACAGCTCAGTTTTACATTAACTTTAATAGCTTTATAAAATGTCCGATTCTAATATTATGGAATCGGGCATTTTTTTATGCAAGGAAAGCATCAATTTCCCCAATAAGAACTGAAGTATTAGGTTCCTGGATTGGTATCTAATTTCCAATGGATATAGATATGATTAGCAAAATAACCTACGCAATGTATAGCCATTTATACTCATCATGTAAAGGTCCATATGATACACGATTTGGTAGCATACTTAGATTCACATCCAAATAGTCTGCTAACTCTCTTTGCGGTGGAAGTTTTGTACCTGGAACTAAACGCCCCTCTATAATGTTACATTCTAACTAACTGCTTAGCTAATGCCTGATAAAATCGGTCTATCTTCTCGATTTAATGTCGGCTTCCATGTCATTGAATATTTTTCAAACGGATTAATAGGCACAATACTCATCCTTTTTTCATACATTTATAAAATTGTATGGCAACAAATTCAAATCCATAAATTCCTTTAAGTATTCTTCCATAATCGAGCCCGATTTTTAATGAATAAAGGACATTACCTATTTGATATAAACTAATAGGTAATGTCCTTTAATTTTATCTATATTTTTTAAATGTAGGTCTTGATAAACAATGATATGTGGCAAATGGACATATTTTTTCAACATTACCCAATTAATATATGATATCGATAATAAATCAATAAAGGACCAGGTCGAACTGGATGCACGAAGATATAGTATTCTCTAGTGGAAAAGGAATGGAGAAAGCCCAAATAAATAACTGACTGCTCAAAAAAACGTATTTCGGTCCATTAACAGACATTTACTTTTATTATTTAGATAGTTAAAGTTATAAACAATAATAAAAACTTACTATTCAGTATTATTTGAAAAATAAAAGTGGAGGATCGGATGAATACAAAAGTATTAGTAATAGGTCCTATAGATTTAGTAGAACTAGTGTTTACTATCGGTCAATCGTACTCTGACATTACCATGTTACCTGCACCTTACAAACATGAACAGGAAACAATAGATGTAATTAAAAGAAGAGTCGACGAGGCGGATGTTTTATTCTTTTTAGGCATAATTCCTTATCAAATGGCAAAGAATCAAAATATTACAAAACCCATGGTATTTATTCCCTCAACAGGAACATCCTTGTATCGTACTCTTTTTAAGATCATTACAGAAACTTCTTTTAATCCAATCAAGGAACCGTTAAGGATTAGTATAGACACATTGCCAAATAGAGAAGTAAAAGAGTGTTTTGAGGATTTAGAAATATATCCAGAAAAGATGTTTCTGAAAGCTGATCAAAAAGCGGATGAATTGGTTCATTTTCATTATGAATTATGGAAAAATAATCAAACTCAGGTGGCCGTTACCTGTGTTAAATCCGTATACGAATCGTTAAAAGGGCTAGGGGTGCTAGTATTCAGGGTTCTCCCTACAATGTCTGCCATTCGAACTAGCTTGAATAATGTTCTTTTGGAGGGGAAGGCCTTGCTTCAAAGCGATACACAAATTGCCATTGGAATCCTGCATTTTAATAACTTGCTTTCTTCTTTAAAAAAGCCCATATCAGAATATGGAGAACAGCGAAAAAAGGCTGCACTTCAAAATCTTCTAATCGATTTTTGTGAAGAGGTCCAGGCTATTTTTGACTGGTCAGAACGAGATGAAGTCCGTTTTATAACCACTCGGGGCGCCATTGAAAGGACTACCCACAAATATAAAAAGGCTCCGCTATTAGATGAGATAGCCATGAAAATTGATGTAGAGACCACCATTGGAATAGGATTTGGACATACAGCAAACGAAGCGGAAGTGAGTGCTCGTAAAGCACTTATGAAAGCGAGAGTTAATAAACCGAGTTGCTTTGTGGTTGACATGGATGGAACTGTTTTTGGGCCTGTCGGAAAAGATGGGAAATTGAAATATTCCTTGCGGAGTGATGACCCACATCTAATGAATTTAGCAAAAACAGCTGGGCTCAGTATTGCAACCATAAACAAATTACTTTCCTTTTGTGAGTGCTTTGGCAATAGATGCATCACTTCAAATGATCTTGCTAACGGATTAGGTTTGACCATTAGGAGCGCTAGGAGAATCCTGAATACCCTTGAAAATGCGAATCTAGCTGTCATCGTGGGTGAGGAACAGCCCATAAACCGGGGGAGACCCCGACAGTTATATGAATTTCAATTTTCCAGGGAGTCAGTCAGATAGGGTTTATTCATTTAATAGTGAAGAAAGGGGAAATTTTATGAGAATAGCAATCGGTCAGTTGGCACATGAAACGAATACATTTTCTCAAGTAAGAACGACAGTCGACTTATTTAAAGTATGGGAATGGACCCAAGGAGAGGAACTTCTCGATAGGCATACTGGTGTATTGGATTATTTGGGTGGGATGATCGATCGGGGAGAAGAGCTGGGGATTGAAATTGTGCCGACTTTTGCAGCCATGGCCAATCCTTCAGGAATGATAACGCAGGAAACGTTTCAAAAAGCAAAAAAACTATTAATATCAAGTATTTTGAATTCTGGAAAATTGGATGGGATTTGTCTATTTCTTCATGGTGCAGGAGTAGCGGAAGGAGTTGACGATATTGAAGGCGAGATCCTTTCGGAATTAAGAAGCATTTTGGGTTCAAAAATACCAATAGTAGCTGCATTGGACCTCCATGGTAATATTACGGAAACCATGGTTAAAAAAGCTGATGCACTACTCGGAAATATAGATTACCCTCATACGGATTCCTACGAAAGGGGGAGTGAAGCAATTGATATAACTGCTCGCATCATTCAAGGAAAAGTTAACCCGGAAATGGCTCTATCTAAATTACCATTACTTATTCCTACTACAACCTCCTACTTTTCTCCAATTAAAGAAATCAATGAATGGTGCGAGGAATGGGAAAAGCATCCTGAGGTCCTTGATTGTACCTTATTCCACGGCTTTCCATATTCAGATATCCCTCACGCAGGAGTTTCGGTAATTACCATTACGAATAATGAACCCTCTTTAGCACAAAAAATATCAAATGATATAGCTGCAAGAATTTTTGAGAAGAAAGATGAATTTTTTCCAATATTGCCGTCACCAAAGAAAGCCATTTCATATGCTTTCTCCCGAAATGAAATGCCCATCATCATAAATGAAGCTTCTGATAACCCTGGTGCTGGTACACCAGGTGATGGCACCTTTTTATTGAAGGAAATGATTGAAGCAAACATTCCAAATAGCTGCTTTGGGTTTATTTTTGATCCAGAAATAGCAAAAATTGCCCATGAAGAAGGTGTGGGGTCCTTAATTCATGTCGAATTAGGTGGTAAAACAGATAGTTTACATGGTAACCCTCTAAAAATATCAGCTTATGTTAAAAGCCTTTCTGATGGCAAGTTTATTCAGTCCTCACCGATGTGGAATGGAAGCAAGGTGAACTTGGGGAGAAGTGCAAGATTATTGGTTGATAACGTTGATATCATTGTATGCTCTGTAAATTCCCAGACTTTTGATGAACAAGTTTTCCTCCTTCATGGAATAGATGTTGAGAAATCAAGTATTGTTGGTTTGAAATCATCTCACCATTTTCGCGCAGCCTTCATGCCTATTGCTAAAGAAATTATAACGGTTGACTCGCCTGGGTTAAGCAGTGTGAAGTTATCAACCTTTGATTACAAGAATATAAGTAGACCGATTTACCCTATTGATCCTATTTTAAATCATCAATTAGTCTAACTAATATATAGAGGATGTGGTCAAATGCTAGACGTGATAATAAAAAATGGAAGGGTTTATGATGGAACAGGGAACCCTTGGACGAAAACTGACATTGGAATCAAGGATGGAAGGATTACTTTTATGGGCAATTTAAGCAGCGAACAGGCTGGGCAAACTATAGATGCCAATGGGTTGGCGGTTTCACCAGGATTTATTGATCCCCATGTTCATTCCGATTTACTTTGCACTGTTCCTGAAGTTCATAAAATAAAGTCACTTCAGGGTGTGACTACAGAATTATTTGGTCAGGATGGTATTTCTGTTGCTCCTGTATCGGAAAAAACAAAGCCGTTATGGAAAAAACAATTAAATGGACTAAATGGCGATATTGGGGAGTGGCCATGGAATAGCATAGATGAATATTTTTCATTTCTAGAAAAGTCAAAAATGATAGGCAACGCGGCTTACCTTGTGCCTCATGGCGCGGTTCGTTCCCTGGTCATGGGATTTGAGGATAGAGTGGCTACTAAACAAGAATTGGAAAAAATGCGTTTGATGGTCGAGGAAGGAATGCGTATGGGAGCAGTAGGCTTGTCCTCAGGATTAGTATATCCCCCAAATGTATTCTCCAATAAGGTAGAATTGATTGAAATATGTAAGGGTACTGCGAAATATGACGGCTGTTTCGTTGTCCATATTCGGAATGAAAGCATTCACTCTTTATCAGCTTTGGATGAAGTCATAGATGTTTCCAGACAATCCGGTGTAAGATTACATATTTCGCATTTTAAGATAATTGGCCAGGGAAATAGGGATAAATTTAAGAAAGCGCTGGACAAGATGAATGCCGCTAGAGAGGAAGGTATTGAGATTACCTTTGATCAATATCCATATTCAGCCGCTTCAACCGTTTTTCATGCCATACTTCCACCTTGGATGCATGCAGGGGGAACGGAAGAAACGCTGATACGATTGAATATTCCAGAAATCAGAAAAAGAATCTCAGGTGAATTTAAAACAAACACAGAGTATGAAAATTGGGTTTTGAATTGTGGCTGGAAAAATATCATTATTACCTCCGTTCAAACGGATTCTAATAAATGCTTAGAAGGTAAAGACATGATTGAAATTTCAGAAATCAGGCAGCAATCCCCTGAAGATGCCGCATTTGATATTCTCATTGAGGAAAAAGGGAATGTAGCAATGGTTATTCATTGGGGATTTGCGGAAGATGTTTTGCTGAGTATGTGCCATCCACTGCAAATGGTGGGATCTGATGGGATTTTTGGAGGTAAACCGCATCCCCGATTATATGGGACATTTCCGAGAGTATTAGGCAAATATGTTAGGGAAGAAGGAGCTTTGACGCTTGAACAAGCGATTCGTCGAATGACAAGTGCTCCTGCGCAGCTAATGAGATTAAAGGATAGGGGGTTAATAAAAGAGGGATATCAGGCAGATATTGTTATATTTGATCCTGGAAAAATTAAAGATCGAGCTACATTTGAAGAGCCGCTATTAGAGCCTGAAGGCATACATGTGGTTTATATAAATGGAAAATTAACCGTTTATCATGGGGAATACACAGGAGCACGAGAGGGGAAGGTAATTAGAAGGTTCCAAAGTTCAAAAATAGATAAAGTGGCAACATTTCAAGATCGATAGATAATCCCTATTAATTTGCCCATGGAAAGAAAAATGAAGGATTAGTAGAAAAAGGGAGGAATAAGATGAAGCGTTACATTGGAGGGTCCCAAAATAAGCACTTTATATTATTTTTGCTGTTCGTTGGTTATCTGGTTGATTATTTGGATCGGATGGTCATGAGTGTGGCTGTTGTATCTATTAAGGAAGAATTTAATTTGGATGCTGCTGCTGTCGGGGCAATCTTGAGTAGCTTCTTCTTATCCTATGCTATCATGCAAATACCAGGAGGATGGCTAACAGATAAACTGGGTTCGAGAAGAGTCTTAATATGGTCCATCATTGTATGGTCTGTTTTTACCGTATTTACCGGTTTTGCCTGGTCTCTTATTTCGTTACTTGTCATACGTTTTCTCTTCGGGCTTGGTCAAGGAGGATATCCTTCAGCTTCCCAAAAGGGGATGGCGGATTATTTTCCCCGGGATGAAAGGCCAAAGGCTTCTGCTTACTTGATGTCATCCAATTACTTTGGGATGGCACTTGCCCCATTGGTGGCTGCGCCGATGATTTTATTTATGGGCTGGAGAAACATGTTTTATGTAATCGGATTGCTAGGAATATTGTTAACGATAGCTTTCTGGGTATATTTTAAACCAAAAGAAAGCACTGCTCCATTAAAAGAGAATAGAATTCCAATGAAGGAATTGCTGATGAATTCCGGCTTGTGGAAAATAACCGTCATGTGGTTTGCTGCCGGAATAGTAAATTGGGGACTTTCTTCCTGGATTCCATCCTATTTGATGGAAGCAAGAGGAATGGATCTGTTGTCCATGGGTTTTTATGCAGCGTTACCGGGTATTTCCACTGGAGTTGCTATGTTGTTCAGCGGATGGCTTCTTGACAGGTTTTTTAATAACTTAGAAAAATATTATGCAGCATTTGGCATGCTCATGTCAGGGATATTCCTGTATATGATGTTTACCTCGACCTCCCTTATAGCAGCTATGGTATATTTGAACCTTTGTATGGTCTTTAAAAGCTTTGCCTTTACAGTTGCCTTTGCTTTGCCGCATAAAATCATGTCTAAACAGGTTATCGGTTCCGCAATGGGAGTAATTAATATGGGGGCACAGGCAGCAGGATTCATATCACCTCTAGTCATGGGCTTTATAATCACCCTTACAGGATCCTACAATGGGGCCTTTTGGTTCTTAATCGCTTGTTCCGCCATTTCAATAATTGCTGCGCTATCCATTAAAAAGAATAATCATATGGAGCAACCAAAAGATGTTGACTTATTAGCATAGTACATGACAAGGCGACGCATACCTTACCAAAAACTATAACAATATGAAAATTCAAAAACCCCGGAGTTGGCCTTGAAAGCCACCCCGGGGTTTTTGAATTTATTTAAGAAGACTCAAAAATAAGCAGGTTTCTCTTTTTCCTTCCCTTCATTGAAAAATTTGTAGTTTTTTCTAGTATCCTCAGCTACAGTACAAGCCGTTTTATAATAAAGACATATCATATAACGAAGGGGAAATCTTGAAAAACTTAGAACATGCATTTATTCTTCTATTGTTTTTTCATCCATGGAATCCCATCTCTGTATTAATAAATTTTTAAAAAAGGAGACATTTAGTGAATGTGGCCTATTAACAATGGTAAGGAAAGGAAACATCAGCCGAATAAAAGTACAATGCTGTCCCGGCAAGAGATAACAGCCATTGAGTCCTGGATATCTCAAATAGGGATATTCCAATTATATATAACTGCTGGACAATTAGTGTCTACCGCCAGAAAAACGCTAAAGTTCAAGTACAAAATGATCGGGCATGGTTTTAACCGAGTCGTCTATGATTTAAATAATGGCTATATTTTAAAAATTGCATTGTCAGAAGTAGGATTAATAAGCAATGCAAATGAAGCCTATATATATAATAACTGTAATGAGGAAGTCAAAAAGTATATATGTCCAGTTAAGGAGCATGGGACGGGCTGGATTATCATGAAGAAGGTGGACACGAAAGTGCCGTTGACAATCAAGGAATATAGGAAACTGATCAAGTTGGAATTAAAATTCCTAAGGCACGGTATTATACCAATAGATTTGCGTTTAGATAATGTCGGATATAACGAGAATGACGAAATAGTCGTCATTGATTACGGTCTATTCACCATGGATCTCAAAAGCCCTGTGCTGCGATGGTTTGTTTGATGATGTGTCTATCCAAAGAAAATATAAAATTGAAATTACAATGAAGTGGTTAGGCGAAGCGGTGAATCTTGTGGGCGTTCTTGATTTTATAGAATTGTCCAAATGAAAGAAGCATGTTACGAAGGGCTTTTTTGTGCAACATGCTTTTTTATCTGGTTTAAAGGATCATAACAGATGACACAACGCTTGCCACTTTTTTATCATTTTGAAATAAATCTGCGAGTACATAAGCAGTTTTTTTTCCGATTCGGTCTACTTTTGCTTCAACCTGTACGTCTCCTAATCTCACTGGTCGATGAAAGGTAGTATGTAAATCAATGGATGCGAAGGATTGTCCGAGACTTAATTTAGATGATATCGCATAAGCCATCATAATATCTGCTGCAGAAGTGACAAATCCACCCATTGCTACACCAATTCCGTTAATAAACTTTTCATCTACTTTCCATACACCTCTCGCAATTCCATCCTGGGCATAATTTGCCTCAATCTGTAACGTTAGATCACAATTCGGAGGTTGTTTCCCCTCTGTTAAAACTTGTAAAAGTTCGTGTCCTTTAATTGAATCTCCCATTAAATTGCCCCCCTTGAAAAAGTTGAAACTACAGAATATTCTAACATATATATTGAAGTTAAATGTCAATGAAAATGTTAAATTTACAAATAAAGTAAATAAAAATGAAGAAGGGAGCGGATTTCTAAAAATCAACTGGAATGTTTTTGAGGGTTTGTAAAATTTGAACGTTGATTTCCACTCCAGGTACTCGCTTTCCGCGGTGCACCTGCGGGGTCTCCACTAGACGCGCTTTTCTAAGCAGGAGTCCCGTACCTTCCGTTCCAATCAACTGGAATGTATTTTTAGAAAAAAACTATAGGCAAAATGGCTTTCTTCGAATTTGCCTACCTTCTTATAGTTTTTTTGCTATTTATCTAAATGGCCTATTATCTGCTTGAAATTTAAAGTTATTAATTATCGAAAAAATCAAAAATCTCCTTCTTTTTCTAATTAAATTGTGATAGTGTATAAAATAAAGAAGGATTACCTTCATCATTTTTATAATAAGAAGTATTTGATTCGTCGGAATGGGGGTAATATTTTGGAACTTCTTCCTTTTAAATTATTAGTAAAGGAAAAATTTGACCATTTATCGGCAGGTCAAAAAAAAGTTGCCGCTTACCTGATTGAAAATTTGGATGAAGCCGCCTTTAAAACGGCATTTCAAATTGGTCGGGAAGCGGAGGTTAGTGAAACGACGGTCATTCGGTTTTCCTATTCATTAGGATTTGAAGGGTTTAGTAAAATGCAGGCCAGAATTCAAAAACAGCTGCTGCACCAAAGTCATATAGACATATCCAATAGTGATTCCATTCTCCGCATTGATGACAAGCAAGATCCATTTACCAAAGTGATAGAAAACGAAATTCATATTTTAAGACATCTATTAGATCATACGAACGTTCAGGATATATGGAAAGCAGTCGATGTCTTGATCCAGGCTGACCAAATATTAATTGCAGGGCATCGCATTTCCCATGCCGCCGCCTATTGGTTCTCCTATACGCTAAGTTCATTAAGGGAAAATGTAAGTTTATGTTCACCAACAGGTGACTTCTATGAAAAGTTTTGTAACCTTACTACCAAGTCTGTGATAGTTGTTTTTTCCTTTCCGAGGTATGCGAATGAAACATTAAAAGTTGCTGAGTGTGCCAAAGAACAAGGGGTTTGTTTAATTTCAGTTACAGACCGCCTTCTGTCACCTGTTGGCCGCATCGCTGATATTGCATTGACAACTGAAGAAAACGCAGAAACCGGAACCAATTCAATCGCTTCCGTTATTAGCTTATTGGACTTGGTTATTGCAGGCATACATCAAAAAGACGAAAAACGGATCCATACCCATCAGCAAAAATTAGAAAGGCTATATTCAAGTTATGAAGTGTTTAATGAATGAGTTTTTAATAAAGTTAAAATTCATGTAAAGGAGGAGGTGCAACATTATGAACCCGATTCAATATATTGATCAGCATCAAGAATCATTGAGAAAGTCCTACCATGACCTGCATTCTTTGGCTGAGCCAAGCTGGCAGGAGGAAAAAACGTCTTGCTATATATTAAAATGTCTTAGGAAAGCGGGAATAACCACAAAGACATTTCAGAGCCATTATGGAATCATTGCCGAGATTCCAGGCATCTCAAAAAAGGTTGTGGCATTAAGGGCTGATATGGATGCGCTTGTTCAGGAAGTAGATGGAATTGTAAAGGCCAATCATTCATGTGGACATGACGCACATAGCACAATGGTTTTATATACAGCATTGGCCATTGCCTCCAGTGGAATCCGGCCTAAACACACTCTCCGATTCATATTTCAGCCTGCGGAAGAAAAAGGAGAAGGCGCTCTTCAAATGATCAAAGATGGCGCATTGGAGGATGTTACATATTTATTCGGGGTACATGTAAGACCCAGTACGGAGGTTCCTTTTATGAAAGCTTCCCCCGTCATTGTCCATGGCTCTGCCGAAACAATAAGGGGAACAATCAAAGGTATTCAGGCCCATGCATCCCGACCGCAAGATGGAATAAATGTCATCGAGGCAGCGGCTTTGCTTATACAAAAATTACAGCAGATTAATCTAGTTTCCGAAACTCCTTATTCCATCAAAATGACTCAATTTGAAACAAACAACAAAGCTTCAAACGTCATCCCGGAAACTGCTGGCTTTGCAATTGATGCCAGAGCACAGTCAAATGTTGTAATGAATGAACTAAATAGCTTAACAAAGGAAGCTATTGACCAGACAATGGTCCAAACTGGTACATCCATCTCCTGGTCTGCGGAAGAATTTGTTCCAGCTGCGACCTTGCATGAAAAAGCGATAAAGCTGGCTGAAATCGCAATAGGAGATATCATTGGGACGGAAAATGTCGTTCCAGTTTGTGTTTCTCAAGGAGGAGAGGATTTTCATTTTTATACAGCACAAAATCCTGAGATAACCGCAACAATGATAGGGCTAGGCTGCGGTCTAACTCCTGGTCTGCATCATCCGGATATGAAATTTAATTTACAAGCACTTATTTATGGAACGAAAATTTTAATTAACACAGTAATGATGGCGACAGAAGAAGAGAATTTTTCACTATAAAAATCTAATGAAGAGGTGTTTCATGAAAAATACCGCACTCGCATCACAAACGGATGTCCAAGCAGCTTCTGATGGAAAACAGCTGGAGCGCAAGCTCAAACCAAGGCATCTTTCCATGATTGCAATCGGCGGAACCATCGGAACGGGACTATTTTTAGCGAGCGGTTCCATCATTCATACCGCGGGTCCTGGAGGAGCTGTAGCTGCCTATATAATTGCCGGGATCATGGTTTTCTTTCTGATGACAAGCTTAGCGGAAATGGCCGCCTTTATTCCTATTACAGGCTCTTTTAGCACATATACATCAAGGTTTGTCGATCCGGCTTTAGGATTTGCGATCGGATGGAACTATTGGTATAACAATGCAATCGTAGTCGCTCTGGAATTAGCAGCTTCCTCCCTGATCATGAAATTTTGGCTGCCTTCTGTCCCGGGCATCATTTGGAGCGCATTATTTCTTGCAATCATATTTGGCCTGAATATTTTATCGGTAAAAGGATATGGAGAATCAGAATTCTGGTTTGCCATTATTAAGGTTTTAACGATTATCATTTTTATAGCAGTAGGATTATTAATGATTTTTGGAATAATGGGCGGTCATGCCGTAGGTTTTGAAAATTTCACCAAAGGGGAAGCACCGTTTAAAGGTGGCTTTTTATCCATAATAGGTGTCTTTATGGTGGTTGGATTTGCTTTTCAAGGCACTGAGTTAGTAGGAATTGCGGCAGGCGAGAGTGAAAACCCGAGAAAAAATATTCCCAAGGCTATTAAGCAAATCTTCTGGAGACTGCTCTTGTTTTATGTATTGGCGATCATTGTGATTGGATTTTTAGTCAGCTATGACGATCCGCGTTTGTTAAGCTCGGATATTGAAGATATTGCGGTAAGTCCCTTCACACTAGTTTTTCAAAACGCAGGGCTTGCCATAGCTGCCTCCGTTATGAATGTGGTCATTCTTACTTCTGTTCTTTCAGCAGGCAATTCCGCCATGTACGGAGCTTCTCGCGTCCTTTGGGTGCTGGCGAAAGAAGGAAAAGCCCCTTCGTTTCTAAAAAAAGTGAATGCAGGCGGCATTCCAGTGAACGCTGTGTATTTTTCTACCATCGTTGGGATGGCAGCCTTTCTAACCTCTCTTTTCGGTGAAGGCACTATTTATAATTGGTTATTAAATGCTGCAGGTTTATCCGGTTTTATATCCTGGTTAGGAATTTCGATAACACATTATCGTTTCCGGAAGGCGTTTATTGCACAAGGAAGAGATTTGAAAGATTTGCCTTATGTTTCAAAATGGTATCCATTCGGTCCGATATTAGCCACAATTTTATGTGTTACAGCTATCCTGGGACAAAATTACTCTGCTTTTTTCGGCCCTGAGATTGACTGGTATGGAATTTTAATTTCTTATATCGGGCTTCCTTTATTTCTCCTGGCTTTTCTAGGTTATAAAATCGTAAAGCGAACAAAAAGGATTCCATTGCAAGAAGCTGATTTCAGTAGTCAGGAATGATTTCTTTGTCAAAAAGATAGGGAAGTACGACATTTTATATTAAATAAGGGGTTAAGTGCCTAGCCCGACAAGCGAACAGCCGTTTAACTAACTTGACGAGCTTATGGTTGTTTGGGCAATAAAGGCGCTTGGGCTTTTCTTAGGAGGTTGACCATGACGAAACCAAAGGAAATTGTAATTCGTTCCCTTCATCGAATTGAAGAACTTGAGGACGTAAGAAAGCTAGAATCTAACATTTGGGGAGATACTGATTCAATCCCCTCACACCAAACCATAACAGCAGTGAAAAACGGCGGTTTGGTTTTAGGAGCTTATTGCGAGGGTCAGCTGGCTGGATTTCAATACAGCTTTCCGGGTTTTAATGGTAAATCAGTCTATCTTTGTTCACATATTCTAGGCATAGATGAGCAATTTCGCAACAAAGGTATAGGGGAGAAGTTAAAATTAGCCCAACGTGAGGAAGCGTTAAAGCTCGGCTATTCCCTTATTACCTGGACTTACGATCCTTTAGAAAGTATTAATGGGTATTTGAATATAGCCAAGCTTGGTGGGGGATGTTCCACATATATCGCAAACTGCTATGGAGAAATGGAAGATCTTTTAAACAGTGGAGTTCCTTCTGACCGATTTCTTGTCGAATGGCATATTGGTAAAAAAAAGACAACGGATTCTAGTGGACGGGGAATTCCGCTGGATGTTGTGATAGAAAACTCGCTTATTCAATGGGAGACCATTGAAAAGGGATTGCCTGTTCCATCTTTCACTCTTCCGCTGCCTGAACAAAAATGTGATACAGCTTTTGTGGCCATTCCAAAGGACTTCCGGACAATAAGGGTCACAAATAGTCAAGCAGCCAATGAATGGCGGATGAAAACCAGGGACATATTTACCGATTTATTTCAGCAAGGATGGGTGGTAACAGATTTTATAAAGAATTCCATGACAGAAATTCCCGTTCAGTTTTATGTGCTAACAAGGAAATAAGCAAGTAGATTTTAATAAGAGCCCGTAATATCAGGCTGCTGTCAGCCTATCTAATAAAAAATTGGTAAGACTGTGTCTTTTAACAGTTTTATCACAAAAGGAGAATTTCCAAGTGAAAATTAAACAAGTTATTCTAAGGCATCTTAAGCTAGACTTGCTTGAACCTTTTACAACTAGCTTTGGGACGGAATACAATAGGGATTTTATCCTTGTAGAAGCAAAAAGCGATGATGGCATTTCCGGTTGGGCTGAATCGGTTGCGATGCTCGACCCTCTGTATAATGAAGAAACCTTAAAAACAAACTGGCATATACTCGAGGATTATCTAATTCCAATTATTCTTAAAAATGAAATCAAGCATCCGGATGAACTCTCTGAAAAATATTTCTCCCATATTCGGGGTAATTATATGGCAAAAGCAGCTTTAGAAGGTGCTGTTTGGGATCTGTATGCGAAAAAGCAAGATGCATCTCTCTCAAGTGTGTTAGGTGGAACAAAAAAGAAAATTGAAGTGGGGGTAAGCATCGGAATAAAGGACTCGATCGATTCGACCCTAGATATGATTGAAGCTCGTCTCGGTGAAGGCTATAAGCGCTTTAAACTAAAAATCAAACCGGGCTGGGATGTTGAATTAATAGACAAGGTCCGAAAAGTATATCCTGAAATCCCGCTCATGGCAGATGCAAATTCAGCTTATACCTTACAAGATATAGACCGGCTATCCGCCTTGGATGATTATAAATTAATGATGATTGAACAGCCGCTTGCCTATAACGATATCATTGACCATGCAGATTTACAGTCAAGGTTAAAAACACCTATTTGCCTGGATGAAAGCATTCACTCCTTAGAGGATGCAAGGAAAGCTATTAAATTAGGGAGCTGTAAAATTATTAATATTAAGATTGGCCGTGTCGGAGGCTTGACTGAATCCAAGAAAATCCATGATTTATGTCTTGAACATGAAATTCCGCTATGGTGTGGTGGTATGCTGGAATCAGGCATTGGAAGAGCGCATAATATTGCAATCACTTCACTGCCAAACTTTACTCTTCCGGGAGATACCGCAGCTTCCTCCCTCTACTGGGCGGAAGATATCATTGACCCTGAAGTTACAGTGGAAAACGGAATAATCAAGGTTCCGGAATTGCCTGGAATTGGCTATGAACCAAGCTTGGAAAAAATCAATAAGTATACAATACACAGTCAAACATATAATTTAAGTTAGAATTAGTTAAAAGAAAATGGGCAGTTACTTGCTTCAACATCTATTTTCCTTACAAAAAGGCATGATTCCCCAAGAAGGGAGCATGCCTTTTTTTATCTACAATCCATTTACCACTCGATATTCTAATTCGACTTTCTACCATGTTTTGAATCTCCTTTATCTATCCAAGCTTCGCACAAGTGATTTGGTTCAAGCGTTATGGGATGCACTTTAGCTTTTCTTATATACTTTAAAAAGTTATCATGATAGAGTCTTTGTACATTGTATATATACACATTAATGATACAAAACTGTATGTATGGAAAAAAGGGGTGAGGCGATGAGAAAGTTACATATTATCTGTGCCGTTATAACCGTCTTCCTTTTCTTTTTTGGCTGTTTCTTTCCTTTTGCAGTGCATTCGGAAGCCCAAAAAGTGATACGGGTTGCAGGGGATAATAACTTTCCTCCTTTCGAATACTTGAGCGATTCGGGCATTTATACCGGTTTTAATGTAGATATAATGAACGCCATTTCTATCGAGACTGGCATAAGGTTCGAATACTATCCTATGCCGTGGAACGAGGCAGTACAAGCTATGCGCTCTGGTAGAGTGGATGCGATTCAAGGCATGAAGTACAATCAGGAACGTGAAGAGATCTATGATTTTTCAGCTCCGTATTTCACAAGTTCACAAGGGATTTTTGTGTTGAAAGATAACATGTATATCCGAAAAATTGAAGATCTCAAAGGCCGGAAAGTAGCTGTCCAAAAAGGTGATGTTGCAAGCGGTCTATTAAGTAAAGTAGATCGTTTGCAATTGGTGGAAACTAATAATCAACAAGAAGCCGTTCAGTTGTTGATCGACGGAAAAGTGGATGCTTTCATTGGAAATCGGATTACGGGTCAATATTTTCTACAGAAAAATGAGCAGCAATCACTCATTAAGATTGTCGGTGAGTCACTTGACACTACAAATTATGCTGTAGCTGTGATGCCAAAAAACAAAGAGTTGCTGACACTATTCAATCAGGCAATTTCTCAAATCAAGAAGGATGGGACGTATGAAAAGATAGAGAAAAAGTGGTTCGGGGAATATATCCTGCCGAATACTAAACGACTACGCAAAACGATGTTGTATTTGGAAATTGGTCTTTTCATTACCTTCATTGTAATTTCTCTCATCTTATGGTGGAATCTCAGCCTTAAACGAGAAGTAGCTAAGCGAACCGAGCAAATTGAGCACGTGAATAAAGACTTGGAAGAGAAGATGCTGTTACTTGAGGAAAACATCCATTTTCAGCAGCAAGTATTAAACAGTGCCTACAGTTCGCTTATTACATTGAATCAGCAAGGTCTTGTATCAATGATCAATGTTAGGGCTATGGATTATTTGGAGTTGGACGGTAATGTTGTTAGAAAACCTTTTCAGGATCTGCCCATTACCTGTTTTATCCCGGAAAAGGAGATTAAGGCTGCGTTAGAGAGGAAGAGAGTTTTCTTACAAAAGGAAACGGTGTGGTCTCAGAATACGAGCAAAAAAAGGTATATTACTTACAGCGTGTATCCAATTCAGACTATTGGGGGAGAAAGTGTAGGTGCGGTGTTGAATTTTTTCGATATTACGGAACAAAAACAGCTGGAGAGAAAAGTGGCTCAGGATGACCGCTTGCGGTCATTGGGACAACTTGTGGCGGGTATCGCACATGAGATAAGAAATCCGTTAACGTCGATCCTTACCTATACCCAATTACTGCCGAAAAAATTTGCAAGCGCAGATTTCCGTACGTTCTTTTCCGAACAGGTCACTAGTGAAATTACCAGACTTAATACATTAATTAACGATTTGCTCGATTATTCCCGCCCTAAAAAATCAGAGCCTGTCACGTTTTCTCTGAATGAGACCATTGAAGGGATTGAGCTATTGCTTAAGCCGAAAATCAAAGAAAAAAACCTGCGTATTGTTCGTGAGCTCGCTGGAGAAATTCAGACAACTGCAGATACACAGCAAATCAAACAAGTGCTGGTGAACGTCATTCTCAATGCCATTCAGGCGTCCAATATAGGGGAAACCCTTATTTTCCGGGCATATTATCGGGATATGTTCACCGTCGTTGAAATCGAGGATGAAGGCATCGGCATTTCGGAAGAAGACATTGATAAGATCTTTGAACCGTTTTATACCAGGAAACCGAACGGGGTCGGGCTTGGGCTTTCTATTTCGTATCAGCTTGTCAAAGAAAACGATGGTACTATTGAGACAAGAAGTGAAGTAGGAAAGGGAACAGTAGTGACCATTTGTTTACAGCATTAATAGAGAAAGGGTGAAGAAGATGCACGATATCATGATTATTGATGATGAGCCAACCATTTGTCAGTCACTTACGTTTGCATTGGAAGACCAGTATCACGTTTATTCGTTTACAGACCCACGTGAAGCGCTTCCACTTCTCGAAAGAGCAGAAATCGCCATCGTTTTGCTGGATTTGAAAATCGGGGAATACAATGGGATGGAAGTGTTAGAAGAAATCAAGCGTCTCTCCCCCTCGACAGTTGTCATCATGATGACGGCCTATGGTACCATTCCATCTTCCGTAGAAGCAATGCGTAAGGGAGCGTTTTCATACGCAACAAAGCCTCTTCATATTGATGAATTGGAAGTGCTGATGCAAAAAGCGGAAGAAGTGTATACGCTTCAGTCCAAAGTGAAATGGCTGAGTGAAGAATTGGATAAGGTGGCAGGTGTGAACGGCCTTATCGGTGAAAGTTTGTCAATGCGCAAAATATTCTCCCTAATCGAAAAAGTGAAGGATATCAATTCTAACATTCTCATAGAAGGGGAAAGTGGAACCGGCAAAGAAGTCGTCGCCAGAACGATCCATAATCAAAGCAAGCGCAGAAACAAAAAGTTTCAGGCTATTAATTGTGCCGCCATTCCGACTCACCTGTTGGAATCAGAATTATTTGGATATGAAAAGGGCGCATTTACAGGGGCGACACAGCGGAAATATGGACTTTTTGTGTTGGCGGAAGGAGGAACAATCTTTCTTGACGAAATCGGTGAGATGGATTTGGCGCTGCAGGGGAAAATTTTGCGCGTTTTACAAGAGAGAAAGGTAATGCCCGTTGGAGGGATAGAAGAAGTCAGCATCGATGTCCGTATCATTGCTGCGACAAACAGAGACTTGGTCAAAGAAGTAAAAGAAAATCGATTTCGTGAAGATTTATATTACAGATTAAATGTAATTCCGATTCACCTTCCTGCTTTACGTGAACGAAAAGAAGACATTCCGTTGTTGTTGGAATTTTTCATTGCAAAAATCGGTGATAGAATGGGGAAACCTGTAGAAGGAATTTCCCATGAAGCGCTGCAGCTTTTACAGCAATATGACTTTCCAGGAAATATTCGGGAACTGCAGAACGTGATTGAAAGAGCAATTGCGCTTACGAATGAGTCTTATATACAGAAAGCCGATTTACCTTCCGATATCCAAAAAAGTTCGCGCGCATTTTTCGGCAACACTTTAATCCCTGTCTATGTCGGCGAACCGCTTGAGGAAATCGAAAAAAAAGTGATTCTTCATAACCTTGCCGCTTTTAACGGTCATCAAAGGAGGACCGCGCAAACAATTGGCATCGGGGAGAGGACTTTGCGAGACAAGCTGAAGAAATATCGGGAAGAAAAGTAGGCGGAAATTGCCGAGCGGCAATTTTCGCCTACTTTTTATTTTGCATATATCTTAATTATCCACTGTTTTTAAGGCGATGAACCTGGCATGAAACTTGCTTGATTAATATTGCAGTAAACCATTAAGCAGAATGGAGGGAATATAGATATTACACCATAATGGTCTACAGTGCTGGACTGGGAGTAACAGTGCAGCGGAAGCGGGGATGTGCAAAGTGCATCAGGTTGTATAAGTCATAGCCTATCAGCGTTTAACGAAAACTGAAAGGAAAAGCCATTGCACCAGATCTTTTATTATTGTACAACCCGAAATTGATAGGAGATTGCACATATGAAGTATTTTTATTAATGGGGAGGAAAAATAAATGTATGCGTCACCAAATATGGATTTATGGAAAGGCAGAACAGATAGTCTAATAGATAAAGATGAATTTAGAATTCATCAAATAGTTAAAGATAATCAAATAACTTCAATAAATAATGCGTGTGGAATAATAGGGTTCTCTTGTGATGAGGGCGTACGCAGGAATAAAGGAAGACTTGGAAGCAAGGAAGCTCCCGATGAAATACGTAAATCCTTATCTTCTTTATCTTGGCACGGCAAAGCAGCAGATAGTCTAGTTGATTTCGGAAATATCATTTGTGAAGATCAACAGTTAGAAGCAGCACAAGCTGAATTAGGAAGTCACGTAGAGAAAATATTAACTAAAAATATGTTTCCTGTTATATTGGGGGGCGGACATGAAACCTTTTATGGTCATTATCTAGGGATTAGGTCGAGTGTAGGACCCAAAGCTAAAATAGGCATCCTTAACATTGATGCTCATTTTGACTTACGCTCATATGAAGAAATTACTTCTTCTGGAACGATGTTTAAACAAATATTAGATCATGATCATCAAGCAAGTTATTTGCCTATTGGTATTCAACGTTATGGAAATACAAAAAAATTATTTGACACTGCAACTTCTCTTGGTTGTTCTTGGATATTGGAAGAAGAATTGGTAGATGGGATTTCTGAGGAAAATGAAAAAGAAATTCTGAATTTTATGAATCAACATGATTATATTATTTTAACGCTTTGTATGGATGCTATTAACGCTTCAGAAGCACCAGGTGTTAGTGCACCTTCTTCATTTGGTCTTTCTGGAAAAATGGTTAGGCAGTTAATTCGTAAAATTACTTCACATCCGAAAACTATTTCATTTGATATCTGTGAAGTAAATCCATCATTGGATAATGATAATCGCACTGTAAAACTAGCTGCAAACTTAATAAATGAAGTATTTTTGTGTGTGGAGAGGAGATAGGCAAAATGAGCATCGAGATTAATCAAACGATCACTATTTTTTTAGCGGTACTGCTTTTAGCACTAGGCGGGATTATCGTTAAGAATGTCAAAATATTTAAACACTTTTGTATTCCTGCACCTGTTGTAGGGGGATTGCTGTTTGCAATAGTCGCTACAAGTCTTAAAACCTTTCTAAACGTAACCATTTCATTAGATACGACACTCCAGGGATTATTTATGTTAACGTTTTTTACGACTGTTGGATTGGGTGCTAGTTTTCAATTAGTAAAAGTCGGCGGTAAATTATTATTAATATATTGGTTGTTATGTGGATTTCTGGCATTTGCTCAAAATTTAATTGGAATTTCTTTAGCACCCGTTTTTGGGATAGATCCATTGATTGGTATGATGGCAGGAGCAATATCCATGGAAGGTGGCATAGGTGCAGCTACAGCATTTGGTGGTACCATTGAATCGCTAGGAATTCAATCTGCCCAAGCAATTGGAATAGCAGCAGCTACTCTAGGATTAGTATTTGGTGGATTAGTTGGAGGTCCAACTGTAAAATATCTAATTAATAAACATAAATTAACACCAAGTAAAAAGGATATTGAAATTCAGGAAAAGAAAGAAATGGAAGACAAAATAGAATTGAATGCAGCTTCATTTATGAAACAAGTATTAATACTGACATTTTGTATGGCATTAGGTTCATATTTAGGAGAGTTATTTTCGGCGAAGACAGGTTATGTTTTACCGAATTATGTTGGAGCAATGATCGTGGCTGTAATAGTTCGGAATATTTTGGATAAAATAAATGGAAAAATTATCGAAATGCCTAGTATAAATTTTATTGGAGATATTACTTTAGGTATTTTCTTATCAATGGCATTAATGAGTATAAAACTTTGGGAAGTTGCTGACCTAGCGTTACCAATTATTTTGATTGTGGTGATACAAGTAATTTTCATTATACTTTTAAGTATATTCATCATGTTTCGCTTTCTTGGCAAAAACTACGATGCGGCAGTTATGGTTGGAGGATTTATCGGACATGGTATAGGGGCTACACCAAATGCTATGGCCAATATGTCAACAATCACCGCTAAATATGGACCTTCAAGTAAAGCTTATTTAATCGTTCCGATAGTAGGTGCATTTCTTATTGATGTTTTTGCCATGCCAATTATCATTATAAGTATTAATCTATTTAAATGATAATTTGTTCTTAATGATGGAATGATTTCATAATTAGTAGCTTTGTTTATCGGGTTTATTATAATGCATGAAAAAAGTGGTTTTAATGCAAAGCCCGAAATGGTCAAAATAAAGTTTAGAATATAGTGTCGATACCGAATGTTTTTGATTGTATCAAAACATTCGGTATTGTCTTTTTTTCCGAAATTGCCCACATAGCAGTTAATACACATTGGTTTTTCTGTCTGATTATAAATATAGCACGATCAAGTAAGAACGAATTTATGCTACGATGATCAGAGACCAGTACACCTAAGCTCAGTTATGCCTCTCTCTTTATCGTATCCACCCTATTGGCAATAAACATTTTTTTGGATCTGCACTCTGGTCGAAATTGTTTTCAACTGAAGTAAAGTATTAATAAAAGGGGAGAAAATAGTTGTCATATTCACTAAAAATAATAAGAAAAAGTGAACAAATAACCAGTCTTTGGTCAGGTGGTAAAACAACTCAACTTGCCATTTATCCTGAAGATGCTGATTACTCGAACCGTGATTTCAACTGGCGGATAAGCACCGCAGATGTCGAGGTGGACGAATCCTTATTTACTCACCTTCCAGGCATCCAGAGAATCATCATGATCCTTGATGGTGAAATGTTGCTGGAACATAAAGGAAAGCACCGTGTGCATTTACAGCCATTTGAACAGGATCGGTTTGATGGAGGCTGGACAACCCGAAGTATTGGGAGGGTTACGGACTTTAATTTGATGTTGGCAGAAGGATGCGAAGGAGACCTTAGCACGATTCATTTGAATGATGGAATCTATTCTGAAGTGTTGGATAATGGGGGACCTACGAAAAGAACCGACGCCTATTATTGTTTCAAAGGAAAAAGTAGCATGAGTATCGATGAAAAAGAGACTATTGTTTTAGGGCAAGGAGACTTGGTAATCTTGAACATAGATCATTTCTGCAATAATTTAAATATAAAGTTATCCAATTACGAAGACGGCTCATCTGCAACAATTATTAAGGTAAGTATTTTTTATTGATGGAAGTTTTGGTTCTAGTGCAAAAAAACATTCAATTATGAAAGTAGAAAGAGTTTACTTTATTCAGATTATATACAGGAAAAAGTAAACAGGATATTAAATAATAATTATTCAGAGCTGTCCTTAGACGGCTTTTTCTTGTGTGCCAGGC
>NZ_JAGGQN010000033.1:0-15439 GCF_018613275.1 Bacillus sp. ISL-4 | reverse complement strand
TTATAAATGGGTTAAAGAATTTACTCCAATCGGTTTAGGGGAAGAGTCCATGACTCCAAAGGAATTAGCCGCCATTCAAAAGGAAAACCTTCGGTTAAAGCAAGAAGTTGAAATCTTAAAAAAGGCTATGGCCATATTCGCGAAAAAGTAACCGAAACAGATCTTACCGAATTTATTGAGGAACACAAGAAACAATATCCCGTACAGAAGATGTGTGAAATACTAGAAATCCCAAGAAGCAGCCATTATCAGTCCCTTCAAATAGTCGTATCAAATCGCGAACAGGAAAACCAAGAACTCACGAAGGAAATTCATCTCATTTACCTGGAAAGCAAGGGACGATATGGGGCTCCAAAAATTCATGAAAGCTTATTAACCAAAGGGTTTTCCCTAAGTCTAAAGCGTGTTCAACGCTTAATGAGCAAGGCGCTGATTTGAACTCATTTCATTTACCCGTAAGACTAATTACAAGGGGTATGAAATCCTACGAATAAGTGAGCATTCGAGAGATATTCGCATCAAACTGAGGGAGTTGAAGAAGAAGTAGGATAAAATGAGATTTCTAGAAGCCTTCTGTAAAAAAAGAACACGAATGTGTCCTTTTTTTACGGTTCTTTGTGTTCATATTTCACCAATTTGATTGGAGCGTATTCTTTCGGTAAGTCTTTCATCAATTGGCGACTAGGTTCAACTGCAAAATAAAGAGTATCTTTACCTAACACTTTTTTATCTGTTGTAGGTGACAATGACACTTTTAGCATATATGAGAATTTTTCGCTAAAATCATTACCAAAATAGATAGATACCATTCCATAATCTGGGCCTTCGCTTGACGGACCGTAGCCAGTAGGTTTTAATCCCTTGCTCTTATAATAACTTTGAAAAGCTTCCATTATTTCCTTGTGGTATAAATCAGTTATAAAATAGCTGAAGTATCTGTTATTAAAGCTATTTGCTTCGGGAAAATTAGGTATTTTGTTTTCCTCATTCGTGTTTGATGCAGCAACGTTTGTACTTATTGTGAAACTAGAAACTAAAAGTATTATCATAATAAATCGTTTTATTTTCATATAGTACCTCCCATTTTAAATTTAATATGTCCTATGTAATTTATTTCAATTATTAGTTTTATTTCTGTAAGGCAAAAATTATCAACTAATGTGTTTTTTCTTATTAAGCTAACGTGGCAGGTTAGCAAGATTGTGAAGGTTTGTACTTAAACTAACGGGTGCGTTAGCGACATAAGAGGGCCGCCAATTGGCGGCCTTTTGAATTACAATAATCATACATTCGAATTAAAGTGAAAAAGTACCCTTAATAAAGGGACAGTTTAGTTTAATTAGTTCACGATTTATTCGTACTGTGTGCAATGAAGATTCAGTTTTGTTCCGTATGTGTTAAGAAACTTTAATATAAGAAAAATTTGCACGTGTTATAATTATATTCTTCCAATCAAAAAGATGGTTCATTTGGCTTGGTAGGCATAAGGGAAAGAGTCGAGCTGCTTGAAGGCGAAATGACGATTGATTCACAACCAGGGGCAGGCACTTTGGTGTTTATACAAATTCCCTATCATTTATAAATTTTTAGTGAATAGGCATTTAAATAGAAATTAGGAGGAAGAAGTCGTTGAAGACTAGTATCATCATTATCGATGACCATCAGCTTTTCCGTGAAGGCGTTAAGCGTATATTAGATTTTGAATCATCCTTTGATGTTGTTGCCGAAGGCGATGACGGAAGTGAGGCTATGGATCTTGTTGAAACACACAAACCAGATGTTGTTATCATGGATATTAACATGCCGAATATGAACGGGGTAGAAGCGACAAAAATGATTGTAAACCGTTACCCTGAAACGAAAGTCACCATTTTATCGATTCATGATGATGAAAACTATGTACAGCACGCATTGAAAACAGGAGCACAAGGTTACCTGTTAAAAGAAATGGACGCAGATGCGTTAATTGATGCTGTTCGTGTAGTCGCAGAAGGTGGCTCATACCTTCATCCGAAGGTGACACATAATCTAGTCAAAGGATATCGCCGTTTAGCTGCTGAAAAGGGTGCTGATCGTGATTCCGTGCATGCTGTTGAAATCAGAAGACCGATTCACCTATTGACTCGACGTGAGTGTGAAGTTCTTCAACTTTTAGCAGACGGAAAGAGCAACCGTGCCATCGGCGAAACTTTATACATCAGTGAAAAAACAGTCAAAAACCATGTGAGTAACATTCTTCAAAAAATGCATGTAAATGACCGTACACAAGCTGTTGTTCTAGCTATTAAAAACGGCTGGGTAGAAGTGAAATAATTTCAACCTATGATAAGTTCGGCTCTTCAGTTCTCACAATGTGTGCTGAAGAGACGGACTTTTTTTGTTAGATGCCGAACTCGGCATAAAACTATTCAACCATTTTTGTTTTACGTATTTATGGTAAAAGAGAAGGGCAGGTTAGTTCAACAATTTAATTGATTTTTTTTGGTAATATCGATAAAGGGATGGTGAGGAATTATGAAAAAGAATTATACGGTTTTCTTTTTACTTTTGTTTATTGTAGCTATTTCTAGTGGCATGGCACTTAAAAATTATTTCGACTATTCTATGATTATTGGAGTAGGATTAGCTACGATATTTCTTTTAGCTTCTTCCTTTTCTCTTGGGAAAAGGAACAGGGAAAATAACTCACATAATTAAATTGTTTTTTAAACTAACGCGTGCTTTACTACAATAAGGAAGGTTGCTGAGGCAGCCTTTTTCTTATGGCACTAACGGGGCAGTTTAGTTGAATAAGAACTTTTGGATAATTATACTAAATATATGCAAGAATAAGTATCCAAAATTATGGGGGATTTCTTATGATATATGATAATCTAAATAAAACAATTACCACTAAAAGGCTAGTACTAAGACTGTTTCAAAAATCTGATGCAGTAGCTGTTACTAAACTTTGTAATAATTATAATATTTATAAAAATACATTGTACCTACCTTATCCATACTCTATAGATGATGCTTTATCATGGATTGAGCATCATCTTGATAATTTTAATGCTAATAAATCATATGAATTTGCTATAACAGATAAGGAAAGTGGAGAATTATATGGAGCTATAGCGTTATCTAACAACCAAAAGTTTAATAATGGTGAATTAGCCTATTGGATTGGTGAAAAATTTTGGGGAAATGGATATGCTACAGAGGCAGCTCAAGCTATATTAAATTTTGCATTTGAAGAAAAGCAATACCATAAAGTATTTGCTCGTTTCTTTAATTCAAATCCAGCTTCAGGAAGAGTGATGCAAAAATTAGGATTGAAAAAAGAAGGGATATTAATTGACCATGTGAGGAAAGAAAATCGATTTGAAGATCTGGTGTATTTTGGAATTGTTAACTCAGTAGGATTATAGATTATACTGCTTATTTGTAATTGGTTTCGTTTTTTGCTTTAATTAAATAATATAAAAAAGCTAACTTTCTCTTTAAAGAGAAAGTTAGGCTTTTTTCATTTTTTATGTTTGGGTCCGACCTCGGCCCAAACCCTTATTAGAAAGCAAAGCAAGTACAACCAATACCCCATTTAGTTCCATCTTTTCCTATTACGGTATGAGTGTGTTGATGGAGAGGGTTACTGCAACTATGTTTGTGATCATGGGCATCCTGAGAAAGTATATTATGGGCTAGGTTAGCACCACCATAACCATAAACTCCCGTCGGTGACCAATCAGGTGATGCTGGCGGCAATTCAGGTGATAAATTTTTAAATTCATCATTTCCATAAACAACCTGCCCACCCATAATGGTGAGTAATGATTCAAGGTCTTTGATTTCTTCTTCTGGCACAGTAAAGTAGTCAGCAGACAATACAGCAATATCAGCAAACTGACCTACTGCAAGGGTACCCTTTTTATCTTCATCACCGGAGAACCATGCACTTCCTTTGGAATATAGTTCCAGGGCTACTTTTCTGTCAAGTTTATTCTTTTCATCGTATATCGAAAGACCACCAATGGTTTTTCCTGCAACCATCCAGTAAAGAGCAACCCAAGGGTTATAGCTGGAAACCCTCGTTGCATCACTACCGGCGCCAACAGGTATACCCAGGTCTAGCATACGATAAATCGGAGGAGTATGCTTTGCAGCTTCCTTTCCGTATAAATCAACAAAGTATTCACCTTGGAAAGCCATGCGGTCTTGGATGGCAATACCGCCATTTAATGCCTTAACACGTTCCATACTACGATCTGAGATTGTTTCTGCATGGTCAAACCACCAGCGTAGACCATTAAAAGGAATTTCTCTGTTGACTTCCTCAAAAACATTTAAGAAACGTGTTATTGACTCGTCATAAGTTGCATGTAAACGGAATGGCCAACGGTTTTCCACCAATAGAGAAATTACTTTCTTTAAGTCAGCTTCCATCACCGTAGCTAGGTCGGGACGCGGCATTTGAAATTTTTCAAAATCGGCCGCCGAGAATACTAACATTTCTCCGGCACCATTCATTTTATACTTATCATTTCCTTGACCCGGAGAAACAATTTTTGCCCATGAAGCAAAGTCTTCATATTCATGATCTGGATTTTGCGTAAATAGATTATAAGCAATACGCAAAGTTAATTGATCCTTCTCGGCTAAATGTTCAACAACTTTGTAATCATCAGGATAATTTTGGAATCCACCACCTGCGTCAATGGCACTTGTGATACCTAATCTATTTAATTCGCGCATAAAATGGCGAGTAGAGTTAATCTGGTCGTCAATATTAAGTACTGGAGCTCTACCCAAACTTGAATATAGAATAGAAGCGTTAGGATTGGCAATTAAAAGACCCGTTGGATTACCTCGTTTATCTCGCTGAATTAAACAGCCCGGAGGGTCTGGGGTATCTTTTGTGTATCCCAGTGCACGCAACCCTGCACGATTTACAAGTGCTCTATCGTAAAGATGTAGCACAAAGACAGGTGTGTCTTCAGAAACAGCATTAATCTCTTCCAAAGTTGGCATCCGTCTTTCTTTAAATTGAAATTCAGACCAACCTCCAACTACTCTTACCCACTGGGGAGCAGGTGTACGCCTTGCCTGCTCTCTAAGCATTTCCAGAGCAATAGCAAGTGATGGCACACCTTCCCAGCGCAATTCCATATTATAATGAAGACCGCCACGAATAACGTGTATATGAGAGTCATTCAAGCCCGGAATAGCTCTCTTTCTTTTAAGGTCTATTTTTTTGGTTTTTTCTGTGGCACTATCAAGAAGCTCATCTCCACCTACTGCAGTGATTAAACCATCAGTTATGGCGATAGCCGATACCTCAGGTTGAGATGGGTCAAGGGTAGTGATTTTTCCGTTATATAAGATCATATCCGGTAAATTCATGTTTACACCTCGTCTACTTCCTATTATTCTGTAACCATGGATGAAATATTTTACCGAGAATCGGCATTACTACCCATGATAGCAAAGACACTATACATACTGAAACAAAAAAAGTTGACATAATAGGATTCATATTTTTTATAATAGGTCCTATCACTATAGGAACCAACTTGCTAAGAGGCCATACACCAAGAACGGTAACAATGGACATTTTCCATTTTGGCGGTGGAACTGGCGATTTCGGAGTAACAAACCAATAAGCCAAACTGCTTTCAGTTTTGTAAGTTGGATTAGTAGCTTGAAATGGTTCTGCCTTTTTTAACAAATCTCGACGAATATCTGATTCTTGCCAAGCACGTAGATGCTCATACGTATCAAAGCGAAAAACAACAGTATACTCTCTGGATCCGTTATTGGGGACTATTAGATTTACGCCTAAATGCCCAGGAAATTTAGTAGCCGCAACTTCAATTTCATGTCTCCACGTTTCAAACTGTTTTTCTCTACCTTCTTGAATTTCCCATGTAACAATCGTTGTTACTGGACCACCAGCATCCATAGTGTTCCCTGTATGAGTTTCTCCGACAGTTACTCTTTCTTGATTCATATTTTCCTGCTTGGAGGCGCGCCATGTACCATGGTATATGCGTATTCCACGCCTTGACCATAAGCACCAGTGTGTTCTTTTACAATTTCCATAACAGCATCATAAGTGTCTTTGCGTGCCCAGTCACGTTGGTATTCAAGTAAAACTTGAATTGCTGTCACTGGAATTGCTCCAGCTTGTTCTACACGACGCATAGCAGCGTTATGTGCTGTCAAACTAGTACCACCTGAAGCATCATCAACTGCATAAACTTCATAGCCAGCTTTAATTGCTTCAAGCACAGGAAATGCAAGGCAAACTTCAGTCCAAAGTGCTGCAAATATCAATTTCTTTCTACCTGTTGCTTTAACTGCCTCAACAAATTTTGAATCTTCCCAAGAGTTCATTGAACTACGTTCTATAATTTCATGGTTTGGGAAAATGTCAAGAATTTGTGGCCAAAAATAACCAGAAAAGCTTTGTGTTTCAACTGAAGTAAGAATAGTAGGTACGTTAAAAGCTTTTGCTGATTTAGCAAGCAGCATAACGTTATTCATTAATGTTTGTCTGTCAATGCTTGCAACTCCAAAAGTCATTTGAGGCTGAAAATCGATCAAAATTAATGCACTGTTCTCCGGGGTTAACAATTCTAAATTACTCATAATAAAACACTCCTTCTTTTAAATTGTTTCATCTTAAAGGCAATTATTAGTTTCAGCTATAATCGAAAAAATAAAAGCCTTGCTATACTTCTTATTTAAAAAGGAGCGCTGATTAAATCAGCGCTAAATTTATGCATTTTGTTTACTAAGATCTCGCTGAGCTCCCATATAGCTTCCAATTATATTCTGATAACCTGGAAGATTACTAGCAAGTAAATTGCCAAAACCTTCGACATCGTTGCGCCAATCGCGTTGTAATTCGCACGCTACGCTAAACCAGTTCATAAGTTGCACGCCACTATGTGCCATACGCGTATTGGCAGCTTCTGCAACTTGTTTACTGAAAGTTCCTGAAGCATCTGTAACAGCAAATACTTCATACCCAGCTTTTATAGCGGAAAGTGCCGGGAAAGCAACGCAAACATCCGTAACTACGCCCGCGATAATAAGTTGTTTTTTTCCAGTTTTTTCGATTGCTTTTACAAAGTCATCATTATCCCATGCGTTAATTTGTCCAGGACGAGCTATTTTTGGCGCGTTAGGAAAAAGATCAACCAATTCTTGCATTAGTGGTCCATTAGGTCCGTTTTCAAAGCTTGTTGTTAAAATAACTGGTAAATCAAAAAACTTAGCAGTGTGAGCAAGAGCCAAAACATTGTTCTTAAATTCATCAACACCATAGTCACGAACTAGTCCAGCCATAAGGCCAGTTTGATGATCCACTAAAAGAACGACAGCATCATCTTTGGAAATACGAGAATAGAGATCAGACATTATGTATTCCTCCTAAAAATTAAGTAATCGAAGAAAGTTTAAATATTATTATAAATTCCTTCGTTTGTTACAATCGATTTATGACTAAACTGATTGTTAATGTTAGTTTAGATATAAACTCAAGACAAGTCAATAATTTCCTCAAAAGTTAGAAAAAACAATTAGACTATTTTTGAAAAGTGCTTCTATTAATCTAAAGCAGGAGTTTTATCTATCCAATTTATAAATTGTTGTAAATAAAGCTGAAGATAACGTTTTGTCTTTTCGTCAGTAAGCACTTTCTGATTGGAATCAATCTTTTCATGTACTTGGGAAATCAGCACTTTTTGAAATGGAAGAACATGAGCTTGCATAGCTTCTAGTATTTCTCTGATTTGTATTTGAGCATAAACAGTACCTAATCCCCCAGGAGTTGCACCAATTAAACCAACCGGTTTTCTACTAAGAACAGCGGATTCCCTAGGTCTTGATGCCCAGTCCAATGCATTCTTTAATACGCCTGGAATTCCAGAATTGTACTCTGGACTTATAATAATGATACCGTCAACGTCCTGGATAGCAGATTTAAATGATGTCACTGTTTCTGGAACACTTGTTTCTAAGTCTTCATTGAATAAAGGTAGATCATTAATCTCGATCCAACGAAATTGATGGGAATCATCCATCTCTGTTAATGATTGAGCAATGATTCGATTATAAGAGTTTTTTCGTAAACTACCACAAATAAGGCCTATTGTCTTAGTCATATATTTCCTCCTATTCTAAAATCAACTCATTTTACCATAATATGCTAAAATGAAAAAATGGCTTTATACCTAACCTTCAGACTATTTAATTTGAAGAAGTGTTTATCACAAAAAATTTAGGATGTAAGAAATTCTGATTAGTTTTCTTATTATTGGCTCGTGTATTGCAAGCTATGGCAAATGGTCTATGTCTATATTATTTTCTCTTCCAATCACTATATATTTCCAGCATACTAGTAACTATAAAAAAATTGGAGGGAGTGCAGAAATGGAAGAAAAGAAAGTGACGTGGCTAGAACTCTTTTATGATTTGTTATTTGTGGCAGCGGTTGCGGCTGCGACTCATGTTTTACTTCATGTTGAAGATGGTCATATCCATGCAGAGTATTTAGTAAAGTTTGTCTTAATTTTTATTCCGATCTGGTGGGCTTGGGTAGGGCAAACCATCTTTGTTAACCGGTTTGGAAAAGATTTATTTCATCAACGAATCTTTTTGATCCTACAAATGTTTTTTGTCCTAATAATGACATCAAGCTTATCAGCTGATTTTGATCCTTATTATCTTTCTTTTTTAATTGGTTATATTGGCTTAAGGGCTGTGACTGCAATCCAATATCTTATTGTCCAGCAGATAGAAACAGGTGTTCGTAAGCGAGCAGCTCTTTTTTTGGGAAGATATTTTTGGATAGGAATCGTTATTTCATTATTATCCGTCTTTTTTGATTCTTGGATTCGATATGCTGTGTTGTATTTGGGAATTCTTATCGATATTATTGTCCCACTGCTTGGAAGAAAGTGTTTAGAAAAGGTTCCGACAAATACAGCCCACTTGTTAGAGAGATTTGGTCTATTTTCCATTATTCTCTTTGGGGAAGCTTATAAGCACTCTTGCGGTCATTCAACCTAAACAAGGAAATTTGGATTCAATAAGCTTTGCAATCATTTCATTTATCCTCATTATTTCGATGTGGTGGCAATATTTTGATAACATGGAGAAAAAACTCGACAAGTCTAGACAAACTTCCGGTCAAATTATTATTTACGGTCATCTGTTTAATGTCTTTGAGTATGGTTGCAGCATCCATTAGACTATTATTTTTACATGAGGTCCAATATTCTTTTATCCTATATTTTATTTTTGGTTCTGTATTGCTCTATTTCCTGTCAACTACAATTGTTTTTCATCAATACAGGTTTGAGCAACACCGTTTGAAAATTCATCATTTTTGCTTGTTTTTAGGGATTTTAGCAGTCTTTTTCGGTATTAATTTGTTTGTAGTTATACCAAATATTATGATAATAGGACAATTAACCCTGTTTTTTATCATCTATGCTAAATTAACAACTATATAAATAAAAGCATCAAATAAACCAGTATCAAACTATAGTGCTGGTTTATTTGTATATATTGGTAGTTTTTACATTTGACATTAAATCAGTTTATCCATAAATTGTTTGTAACAAATAAGAATGAGGTGACATTGATGAAAGATAATATAACGAATCGGTTCTCAACTAAAAAAGAGGAACGGCTAGGATTAATGTTATGGTTTCGAAATAACACGAATATATAACCAGAGTATCCGGGAATTCAATCAACATTTTAAAAAATGGAATCTAACTGCAGCTCAATTCGATATCTTAGTTCAAGTGGGTTCTCATGAACGATTGTCACAACAAGAACTAGCAAATAAGCTTTTTGTTACGAAAGGAAATATTACTCAGCTTTTAAGTAAAATGGAATATTTGGGATTTATTAATCGGAAACAGGATTGGAAAACAAAATACCTTTCATTGACTGAGGTAGGCAAAGATTTTTTAAATGAAGTTGTTTCGAAACAAGAACAATTTCAGGCATCACAATTTTCCAACTTGAATTATAAGGAAAAAAAACAGCTTCTAGATTTACTTAGGAAAATTCAAAATCATCACTAATTGTAAATACTTGTAAACTCAAAAGCGCTATTCAACTTCAAGTGAGTGATTAAAAGTAGTCGTTGTTGCAAAGTTATCTACTTCTGATTGAATAAAGGTGAATCTTCTTGCTATTTCAAATAGTAATCGCTAATTCAATATAGCTTCCTGGTGAAAACTTCAATAATGTCAACCTCAATTATAACTTTTTTCTCCTTCTGACCTATTTCATATGAATCATTGGAAATCATATATCATCAATATCACTTTGATATCGAAAATGTTGGGCGATACCCCTTTATTTAACCAACTTAATAATGGGTATTGTGAATAATTTCCATGCTTCTTTTTTTAATAAAATTAAAGATCCAATATTTATAGACAATAAAAAACTTCGGACAAAGGAAAAAACACCCATAAAGTCGTATATACAATTATCGACAAATTGGCGATGCTTTTTAAGGTAGTGTCTAACCAGAAATAAAAATGGGAGTGAAAATAAAATGAGTAAAAAAACGATGGGTATTCACCACATTACTGCAATTGTTGGTCATCCTCAAGAGAATGTTGATTTCTATGCAGGTGTATTAGGTTTACGTTTAGTGAAAAAAACTGTCAATTTTGATGACCCAGGTACCTACCATCTTTATTTTGGTAATGAGGGTGGAAAACCAGGAACAATCATGACATTTTTTCCATGGGCAGGAGCTAGTCAAGGAAAAATTGGTGATGGTCAAGTAGGCGTTACATCTTATGTTGTTCCAAAAGGAGCTATGAAGTTCTGGAAAAAAAGACTGGAATCCTTCACTATTCCTTTTACTGTAAGGGAGCGCTTTAGCGAGGAATACTTGGAATTTGATGACCCTCATGGGCTACACTTGGAAATTGTTGAAAGGGAAGAAGGGGAAGTAAATACATGGACCTTTGGCGGGGTAACACCTGAGGTAGCTATTAAAGGCTTTGGCGGTGCTACTTTATTATCGACCTATCCTGACAAAACGGCTGTATTGTTAGAAAACATATTGGGACTAGAATTAATAGGCAAGGAAGGCGACTTTGCACGTTACCGTTCTTCAGCAGAAATTGGCAATGTCATTGACTTAAAATTAACGCCAATAGGACGCGGGACAATGGGTGCTGGAACCGTACACCACATTGCATGGCGGGCAAAGGATGATCAAGACCAATTGGAATGGCAAAAATATGTTGAGGAAAATGGATATGGGGTAACTCCTGTACGAGATCGAAACTATTTTAATGCGATTTACTTTAAAGAACACGGGGAAATTCTCTTTGAGATTGCAACAGATCCTCCAGGATTTGCCCACGATGAATCCGAAGCGACGATGGGAGAAAAATTAATGTTGCCAGAGCAGTATGAAGAGTTTAGAGGGCAGATTAAACAAAGTTTATTACCATTTGAGGTAAGAGAATTAGAGTTGTGAGTTGGTTAGCTGGTACAAATTATGCAAAATTAGGTGAGATTTATTCTATAGAGAGACCTAATTAATTTCTTGATCAAAGTAATGAAAAGAATAGGAATGGTGAGGTTGCAAAAAACAACAGGGATCCATCATATAACAGCAATGGTGAACGATGCCCAGAGAAGTATTGATTTTTATGCTGGCATACTGGGGTTAAGACTTGTAAAAAAGACGATAAACTTTGATCGTCCAGAAGTCTATCATCTTTATTTTGGAAATGAAACTGGTCAACCTGGATCTGTTATAACTTTTTTTCCGTGGCCAAAGCAGTTAAAAGGTCGAATTGGTACAGGACAGGTTGGAGTAACCAGTTTTAACATCCCGAATCAATCGATTGAATTTTGGGAAAATCGTTTGAAAAAATTTAGAATTAGGTTTATTCAATCAGTACGTTTTGGAGAAAAATATTTACAATTTCAAAATCCAGATGGCCTCGAAATTGAATTAGTGGAACGAAATGAAGGGCCAAAAAATAATTGGAGTTTTGGAGAAGTCGATTCAGAGGTTGCAATTAAAGGGCTTGGTGGTGCTATTTTAATTTCAACTCAGCCTAATAAAACTGCGAATGTGCTTGAAAAGGTATTAGGGCTCGAATGTCTTGGGCAAGAAGCGAGCTTCCTTAGGTTTAAATCTGAGGGTCAGTTTGGAAATACAATTGATATTAAACTAACTCCTTCGGTTCGCGGGTTAAAAGGGGCTGGAACTGTTCACCATATCGCATGGAGGGCAAAGGATGAACAAGAGCTTTTGAGATGGAGAACACTTCTTCAAGATAAGGAGTATTATCCGACTGAGATTCGTGATCGAAACTACTTCAAAGCTGTGTATTTCCATGAACAAGGCGGTATCCTTTTTGAAATAGCGACCGATCCGCCAGGCTTTTCTGTTGATGAAGCTGTCGCTGAGCTTGGAAATAAACTGATGTTACCATCTTGGCTGGAGCCAAAACGAGAAGAATTAGAAGAAGCCTTACCTACTGTGGAAGTTCGCGTTCTAGAGGGAGATCAATCATGAAACATATATTTAATAAGGGTAAAGATATAACAAAACCGACGTTATTATTACTACATGGTACTGGCGGAAATGAATTAGATTTATTACCTATAGCGGGAAGAATTGATGACGAAGCTTCAGTGCTAAGTGTCCGCGGAAATGTATTGGAAAATGGAATGCCTCGATTCTTTCGGAGATTAGCTGAAGGTGTATTCGATGAAGAAGATCTGATTTTCCGTACGGAAGAATTAAATCAGTTTCTTGATGATTCTGCTGCAAAGTATAATTTTGATCGAGAAAACATCATTGCTATTGGCTACTCAAATGGAGCTAATATAGCTGCTAGTTTATTATTTCACTATCAAAATGCATTAAAGGGAGCAATTCTCCATCACCCGATGGTACCGAGAAAAGGAATTGTTCTTCCTGATTTGTTGGGAAAGTCAGTATTTATTGCTGCTGGTAAAAATGATCCCATATGTTCGCCGATGGAATCTACCGAACTTCAATCTTTATTGGAGAAGGCTAATGCAAAAGTTGAAATTCATTGGGAAAATAGGGGGCATCAATTGACTGCTGATGAAGTTGAAGCTGCGGCTCACTGGTATCGTAGGTCTTTTAAACTTTAGTAATACAAATTAATTTTTTTGTAAATAACTTAAAATTTACAGCGTGAAATCGACAAATAAGCCTTGATGTAATTAGGGAGGGCTGTGATTCCTCATTTCAACTTTTTGGAGTTGCTTAGAAATCTCTAATTCGATTTTCCAGTTTTTCAATAATTTATACACCTTGATTTAAATGTTTTTTACAAATAAATTATAATCTAATATATTAATTGATTTAATGTTTATTTTTACATAATTTTACATTTTTTGATAGTATGGAATATTATTATCCTATAAACACTATTCAAAATAATATATTTTAAATGTTTTTTGAGTAAAGAGTTTTTTGATCAGAGAGGCAAGAATATAGGTTTAATAATGAAAATTAATGGGGAGGAAATTTATATGGCAAAAGTTACTGTAGGTAATGAAAATCAAGCTCCAGTTGAACTCTATTATGAGGACCATGGTTCAGGAAAACCCGTTGTCTTAATACATGGTTGGCCTTTAAGTGGGCGCTCTTGGGAATATCAGGTACCAGCTCTTATTGAAGCTGGTTACAGAGTCATAACATATGATCGTCGAGGATTTGGAAAATCATCTCAGCCGTGGGAAGGATATGAATATGATACATTTGCTTCTGATTTACATCAACTTTTAGAACATTTAGATCTTCAAAATGTCACACTTGTTGGTTTTTCTATGGGTGGAGGTGAGGTAGCTCGATACATTAGTACGTATGGAACAGATCGTATTGAAAAGGCTGTTTTTGCTGGAGCAGTTCCTCCTTATTTATACAAATCAGTGGTACATCCCGAAGGGGCATTAGATGATGCAGCAATTGAAGAATTCAAAAGTGGCGTGATAAATGACCGCCTTGCATTTCTTGAAGAATTTACGAAGGGATTTTTCGCGGCTGGCAATCGAACAGATTTAGTTAGTGAGCCATTCCGTTTATATAATCGGGATATTGCAGCTAGTGCATCACCTAAGGGAACGCTCGATTGTATTACTGCCTTTAGTAAGACAGATTTTAGAAAGGACTTGGAAAAGTTCAATATACCTACGCTTATTATTCACGGTGACTCTGATGCAACCGTACCTTTTGAGTTAAGTGGAAAACGTACATATGATTCCATTCCTAGTAGTAAGCTCGCTCTAATAAAGGGTGGTCCGCATGGATTAAACGCAACTCATGCAAAAGAATTTAATGAAGCGTTACTAACATTTTTAAAAGATTAATAAGAAGGAGTAGCAGTCTTCTTTCTTTTTTATAAGGTTGTAGAAAAACTCTTAATTTTATCGTATGAGACGGTGTGGAGGGTTTGCTAGAAGTGACCATAATAACAAAAGACAAAATGTTAAAGCAGTAAAATAACTCCTTAGTCTCATGCACTTTAGTTGAAAAAGCATCACAAAAGGATCTTCAGATCTGAACCCAAAAAGTTAGGCACGAAATTTAAGCAACTTCCTTGGCATGAATTCGGTGTCAAGCTAGACTAAATAAATATAAAAGAAGATACTGGTTAGGAGAAAAACATTACTTGAATATAGAGAAACCAATTAGAAATGCAGATATAATATATAATGTATGAATATTTTTTCGTGAACTCTAGTGTTATTTTCCTTCTACGGCTCTTTTTGGTTGTTCCACAAAACCAGCTAATAGTTGGTAACTACTTATTCAAGAATCGGGAGCGATTGCGGAGTAAAACTTAGATTTTTAAACGACTTTAATGCTAAAGCATACTTTATAAAAAATTTAACAACTTTAATTTACCCCCATCTAAAACAGGACGGGGGTATGCCTGTTTGAAGTATTAAATTTAAATAACTTATTGTAATCTTGACATTTCCTTATTGCTGGTGGTGACAGCCTCGTTGGTACTACCCCTACTAAGCTTATGATTTAGTTCTCCATATATAAAGCTTCGTAATTGGTGGAGATATGCTGAATTATTCGCCAAATAGTGGACCGACAGTGAATTAGTGGGTTCAACCAAAAATATCTGGCTGAACTTATTTACTAAAAGGTGCGTTAGCTGAAGATCAGAGCTGTCTTTAAGGCAGCTTTTTCGTGCGCCCGGCATGGGTGCAATCTATAGGGTGAAAGTCCCGAACCATGAAGGCAGTAGTAGTGGTTAGCTTAATGCAAGGGTGTCCACGGTGACGTGGAATCTGAAGGAAGCAAGCGGCAAACCTTCGGTCTGAGGAACACGAACTTCATATAAGGCTAGGTATCATTGGATGAGTTTGCGAAACAAAACAAAGTCCTTACTGCCGAAGGTGGTAC
>NZ_JAGGQN010000032.1:0-28608 GCF_018613275.1 Bacillus sp. ISL-4 | reverse complement strand
TTCTCAATTATTGATCACCCTTCATTTTTTTACTAATGCACCCGTTTGTTTAAGTATATTTTTTCACAATCTTGTCGAGCGCTTCGGACCAGCCGTCGTACACGTACTGATCGCCGGAGTGACCGGCGAATCCGCTCAGGTGGAAAATCATCTCGGTGCGGTCGCCGTGTGCGGTGAGGGTTAGGGTCACGACAGGGGAGTTCTCGCTGGGATCATCGGGGTAGCCCCAGGTGAAAACGAGCCGTTCGAATGGTACGACGTCGAGAAACACACCTCCGGTGGGATACTCCTCGCCGGTCTCGATGTTGACCATCGTGTAGCGGTAGCGTCCGCCTTCGCGAACGTCGAATGCGATGGTCTCCAGGGGTGTCGAAGGCAACAAGTCGGCGAGTTCCTTCTCTTCGGTCCAGGCGCGCCACACGAGCTCTCGGCGGGCATTCAGGGGGCGAGTAATGGTAAACTTCGGTTCAGATGTGGGCAAGTTCATTGTTCCTCCTTTGTGGTCATGTCAAATATCTCTCACCATATTTTACCATAGAGACGAAGATCTTGTTTAACTATTCTGCCCTGTTACTGGAAGAAGAAAAAATGCCTTGCTTGTTAATGCCAAGCCCCTTATAGTTCTCCACAATCTTCTGTCCTCCATATACGTTCTATATTAGTTTCAAATCTTCCTATATTTTAAATACCTTTTTTTCTTCTTTTATGAAACATGGTTGTTGTTTAAAAAATATCTAATTTAGTCCATTTTCTAATATATAAACTTTTGGCTAGTTTCGAACACTTTTTATTTTCATATTCTAATGTATATCTTTTTGGAGGTGATTAAATGTCTAAAGATTTGTGTAAGGAACTCGCAAAAATCCTTAAAGGTGAAGCGCTGCAAAAAAATAATGTATGTATGGTAACAAGGGAGAGAAGTGATCTAAAACCAACAATCCTTGGTCAATCTACTCAATCAGAGATGGTAATTTCTCTTGAGTTTAGTTTTGAACCGATTTCAAAGAAAAGTGAAACTTTAAATTTAGCTGAACTTGTTTTTTTACAGGAAGAAGTGAATCCTTTTTTAAAAGCTATTAAAATGAGTGATCATATAAAAGTTTCGGCAACACACAACCACTGGTTATTTGAAAAACCACGACTCATTTATATGCACCTTGAATCAATTCAAAGTCCGTTGGAGTTTGCAAAAGAGGTCGCAAAGGCACTAAAAAAAGCTGGTATAAAATAAAACTGTACAAGCCTTTTCCTCTTAATCCATTTAGTGGCACCACTTCCAAACTAAAATTTTCAAATTTAAATTTAGGAGGGGGTAGTAGTTTCCCTCTCCTATTATTTTCAACTATTCTGCCCCGTCAGTCCGAACAACCCCCTCCTTATTTACTGCACATTACATTCGTATTACTACTTCTTATTCCACTACATTTGTCAATTTCTGGTTTATTTTTGGCGTTATTATTATTATTATTATTATTATTATTCAACCTAGCTCTTGAACATATATTAATAAGAGATGATTGAAATGGATAAACATCTACAACAAACATTTGATTTCCGTTATTTGAAAATTGGTCAATGGTGGAGTTTTGCAAATTGACTGTGGAACTGGTAAAATTCCACGCGTCGCTCCTGTTGGCTATACTACAGGAGGAACTTCATTAGTTGGTATAGCAGCTCCTCTAGAATTTTCTGTCCCATATAAGTAGCAGTAAGGCAGAAATAATAAGATTTTGCTTTTACTTTAAGTAAGTAATTTACTAATGTATGACTTCCAGCAGGAAGTCATTTTTAATTGTTAAAATTTCCTTAAAGGAAACAATAGGGGTCAAATACGAAGCTGCACCAAGTCCTTATTCAACTCCCTCAGTATGATAGCTATATCTCTCGAATGCTCACTTATTCGCAGGATTTCATAACCCTTGAAAATATATTTACGGTTAAAAGCAATGAGCTCAGATCATTTTGGTTTCATGGAGGCATAGTTAAATAAAGGAGTAATAGGAAACTCCATATTCTACCATATAATGCACATAATCTCCACGCCGCCCCTGGAGGCTTTCCCTCCCATGTCTCAACGGGTCATCGAAAAATATGCCCTCTCATTCCTTCGTCATGCCTATCCAAGGGGTGGAGGCCAGTTATGCTAACCTAATGGGTCGGTGCCCTTTTGTTCAAGAAATCTGGTACTCTGTGCATCTTTGAAATCCTACGAATAAGAAAACATTCGACAAAAGATAAGCTGAAAATAAAATATTAATTATTTTCAAGTGAGGTTCCCTTCGGGAACCTGTAAAGCATGATTTATTCAATAAAAACTAGGCTGCTAGAGCTGAAAAAAGTTGTAATTTTTCCGGGGAATAAGATTCATTTCGTTTGGCTATGCCTACAAATACTCGAGCCAGTTTACCAACCAATTTCATAATTGATTTCATTTTCTTTATTTTTTTCACCTTAACATTATTAGCGTGCAACGCTTTAAACTCAGGGTTATTCATGACAAGGCACATCGTCGCTAGGTATAAGAAACGCCGCAGTCTGGATCTCCCACGTTTAGAAATGACAATCTGACCTTTCCATTTATCAGAGCTCGCCTCGGAAAGATGTAACCCTGCATGACGAAGTAGAGAATTACCGTGGGCGAATCCACTTAAATCTCCAGCTTCCCCTAAAATTCCAGCTAAAGAGATTTCACTAATCCCTTTAATAGCCAACAGTTTCTTTGCGAAAGGAATTTGTTGAAGCACGTTAGTGACTTCTTGTTCCACTCTTTCGAGTTGCGTTGTAGCTAGATCATACTCTTCCAGTAGTTGTTCTAAATGTAGCTTGTAAGCATCATGTGCTTGGTGGGATCCGATAGAGCGTTTAGCTAAATCTATAAGTTGATAAGCTTTTTTCAACCCAGGCTGACGCTTCATTACCGATTTCCATTTGGCTACAATATCTTGAGGTTGCATCGATCGTAACTGGATTGGTGTCGGAAACAAACGTAGAGTTGCGATTGCCCCTTTTCCTTTCACATCTTTAAACACTTGTCGTAGCTCAGGAAAGACAACATCTACCCATCGATTTAATGATTAATAGAACTAACGAGACGTTTTACGATTACGTCACGGTTGGACATAAGAACTCGAAGTTTTTCGAAAGACTCTGAAGCCACATGAACAAAAGAATAGTATCCATTCTTGACCATATCCGCAATCACGAGAGCGTCTTTTTTATCACTTTTAGACTGAGTGTTATCTCGATTTTCTTTATTTCTTTTTACAAGGTGAGGATTGACTGTTACGACATCAATCTTTTCGTTAGATAACCATTTCGATAGATTAATCCAGTAATGACCTGTAGGTTCCATACCGACAATAGTTGTGTCTAAGCTGTTTTTACCTTTTAGTTTATTAATCCATTCTAGAAATCTGTTAAAGCCTTCTTCGTTATTTTCAAAAGTAAGAGGATCACCTACCACGATTCCTCGATAATTTACAGCTCGAGCAACGTGAAATTATTGGGCGATATCCACGCCAACAACGAGATGTCGATCAGAAATTCGTTCAATGAGTTGATTTTGTTTGTCCTGCATTTTAAAATTCATATTAGGGTTCCTCCTAAGGTTTTGAGTTAGAGTGATGTCTTACTCATATCTTACTGAGGAGCCCTATTTTTTTCAAAGTTAATAATTAACGCTCTACAGGAATGCTAACCTGCCCCGTTAGTTCCATAAGAAGCAGATGGCTCTTTAAAGAACTATCGCACCGAGATAATTTATGAATCCAGTAGTTGGTCTGGATGTGGCAAAAGGGGAAAGTCAGGTTCAAGCTTTCTTGGATAAAAAGCAGCCTTACAAAAAAGGCTTTAAAGTAGCACATACTCTTGAAGGGTTAGCTAGTCTTCTAGACTTTATTAGAGAAGTAGAAAATGTATCCGAGGAACGGCCTCCCCTTGTATTAGAATCCACTGGACATTATCATACACCAGTTGTCCAGTATTTCGAGGATAGAGGGTACTTATTGATTATCGTAAATCCACTCATATCGTATCGAGCTAAGAGTTCTAGTTTACGCAAGGTAAAGACAGATGTCATTGACGCTCGCCATCTCTGCGAGCTGTATTATAAAGAGGACTTAGAGCCTTATAAACAGCGAGGAATCCAGCTCTTAAACCTACGTAACCTTACAAGACAGCACGAAAATATTACAGGCATGTTTGTACAAACTAAATTACAATTTCAAGCAGTTCTGGATCAAGTGTTTCCTGAATACCGTGGGGTTTTTGGGGACTTACATTCATATGTTTCTTTACTAACTTTACAAGCATTTCCTACATCCGAAGAAATCTTGGATACTGGTGAAGAGACAATCGCCAAGAAAATAAAAGAATTATGTAAAAGTCGTTCGCAAAAATGGGCAGACAGTCAGGCAGAAAAATTGATGGCCGCCGCAGCTCAAAATCCATTTCAGAAAAACCTATATCATAGTCTGATTTTAAGCCTGGATATGTATATTAATATGCTTCTTGAATACAAAAAGCATCTATCCAAGCTTGAAGATGAGATAGATGCTTTAGCAAAAGGTATTGAAGAGTGTAAGATTATCCAATCGATCCCTGGTATCGGAGAAAAAATCGCGGCCACGATAATTTCTGAAATTGGGGAAATTGATCGGTTTAATCATCCTAAGAAACTGGTTGCATTTGCCGGAATCAATCCAAGTGTCTTTGAATCTGGTACATTCAAAGGTACTTTAAATCGGATTACCAAAAGAGGTTCTAGTAGGCTACGACACGCCTTGTATATGGCTGTAAAATGTGCCATCCGTGATTGTCGCAAAAAGAAAACGACAGATGAAATCATTCCTCGTAACAAGCGATTACGAGAATTTTATGATAAGAAACGTGAGGAAGGAAAGCCCTTTAAAGTAGCTGTGATAGCATGTGCCAATAAATTGTTACATTGGATTTATGCACTTTTAAAAAGTAAATCGACTTTCCAAGATCTAGCCTAGCTTTAAAGTATAACTAAACAGTCCAAAACTTTCCAAACACAAAACCTTGGAAGGTTATTTGGCATACGCAAATTTAGTATAACATGAAAAATTTTAAGTGTTTATTGAAAAATGTTGACAAACTATTGGCTGGTTTAGTTTAAGTACATCTATTCACAAACTGTGTTTTCTATGTATTAAAATAGATCAAATCTCATTAGCACTCTTTCCAAGAACACTGTACCGTTAGCTTCATAACAAAAAAGACTGCTAATTATCTTAATAAGAACATAATTTTTATTGGGTCTCTTGCATATTATTTTTCAGGTTTAATATAAGGAACGATTTGTGCAGTGGCACCTACTGAAGCACCGCGGATAAAATCTTGATTCTCTAAGGCTTTGAAATTGTTTGTTTTTCCAGTGAGCATTACCCCTAAAATTTTCACTTCACCGAACTTCTTATTTTTATTTACCTTTAAAAATTCTTGAATTGTTTCATCATTCCCGTTTGAATCATACTCTTTAAGACCATCGACAAAGTTTGAATATGATTCTTTAGGGTTGTCGGAAAGTTCAAACCCATAAACTGGCATACCAGCTGGCCCCTTGCTTTCATCCCTAATTGGAGAAGCCATATACAACCATACGATGTTTAAATTATCAGGGATTTTTGCTTGTATTTCCGGTAACGTGTATGGTTTATCAAAGGAAATGGCAACTTCTGCAACGTGGTTCTCCATTTCCGAAATTTCCCCTAATTCATTTTGTACACCATTATAGTATTTTTTTATGGATGGATGATAAAATGTTGCTGATTTACTCTTTGTCTGTTTATCATACTCATAGAACTCTGTATTAGACCAATGAAATCCTGGTACTAACTCGTTCGTGTCAATATTGACTCGAAACCAATCATATGAACTTGTAAGAGTGCTCCATTGAACTACATAACCATTAATATTCTTAGAACGGTTTGTAATAATGTTCCCCCCAAACATCGATGAATTACTTGTTACTTGAGAGTCGATATGAATATTAGGTTCAGCAATGGCATTATGTAAAAAAAGCTTTCCGTGAAGTCTTGTAGAGCTTTTCGCTGCAAAGTAGTTACCTGTTTTATAAAAGATAGGTAAGAGAATTAGTACTACAATAATTGAAGTGATGATAATTTTTAATAGATGTTTTCGTTTAGCCTTTTTTAAAGCATCATTTAACGAAGATTCCATCAATATGGTCCTCCTATTTTTGAGTGAATAAATTTACGTGCACGATATAATTTTTGCTTTACACTGTCTACTTGAATATCCAAAATAGTTGCAATTTCTTCATATGAAAAATCATAGTAATACTTTAAAAAGAAAATTTCTTTGTAATCTTTTTTTATGTCTTTTAATAAATAAAAAATCTCATCTTTATTTAAAACCGTATCAAAATCGCAATCGATATGTGATAGCTTTGAATAAATTTCCTCAGTTAAGTAAATGTTCTGCTGCTCCTTTTTCCTTTTCAAATCAATATATTGATTAAGTGATACTCTAAAAAACCAAGGACGTATATTGCTCTCTGTTAATTTATCCAATAGCGTGTAAATTTTGTAGTAGGTGTTTTGAATTATATCTTCTGCATCTTCTTTCTTGGCTCCTCTCGCTAGTAATAGCTTGAACACTTCCTCTCCTAAATTGATAAGGTAGGAGGTTAATACATTTTCTTTTTTCATCTTTTGTCCTCCCTATACTTATACAACGAATGAGTGATATTAGATGTATACACTTAGATGAATTAAATTTTAATTTTTTATGAATTGGTACTAAGATATATGATTCTTTTTCCGAAAATAAATAGCTTTATTATTCCTAAAATATTGTTTAAAGTAGACAACTTAATAACCTCCCATCACAAGAGGGTACTGCATTTCTAAAACAAAACTAAACAACTTAATTATCTATAAAGTAATATTTTTAACTATTTGAAAATACCTCTTATTCAACTATCCTGCCCCTATAGTTGCATAAGAAAAGGAGCTGCTGATCAGCTCCTGGTAATGAAGTAAAGCACCCGTTAGTTCATTAAGGAAAGCTATTCTTATTAAAGAATAGCGCCCGATTGCGGAATAAAAAATATCTTGTCTACCTATTTTACATGAAAATAGTTATCGGAAGTCGCTTTATTAGAAATCTGTGGTAAGAGACAGGAGTAAAAAGAACCAACAGTGAAACCAAAAGAAACCGTAAATTGTTATGACTTTTCTTCATGTTTTCTAACCTTCCATCGCGAGACCATTAGAAGCACCAGTGGCAGTAAACCGAATAAATACAACGCGACATTGCCCTGTAAATCCCCAAATTTAAACATGTCATTGGTATTTTTCGGAATCATGGCAATGATGTAGATAACCGGAAGCAAGCCATACATAAATGGACGAATGCTCTTTTTGAAGAGTTGAGCCAGTCCTAAAGCAGCACCATAGTAGAAGATCGTAAAGGCAGAAAACATTTGCATAATCCATATTACGAGCAACAAAGACTCATATCGTTCAAAGATCAAACCGGTGACTTCAAAACTTCGTATAAGATCAAGTGTCGGCCATGTTCTCGTGACCACTCCATCAACAGATAATCCTCCGATAACCATTACGACCGTTATCAAATAAAAAATCAATGGAATAGAAACTCCAACAAGCAAGGCTTTTACTGCTTTCTTTGGTTCTTTCATAAATGGCAAAAGGAACAAAATGGTTTCAACACCAGTGTATGATAGACCAGTTGTCTGTACTCCTTTTAGTACCGGTATCACTCCCAGCCCTAGTACCGGGCGTAGATTATCAATTTCAAATATTTTGAAGCTCATAAAGGCAACAATTATAAAAATGATGATGGTAATAGGCAAGATAATTTCAAACATTCGGGCAATTGGATTTATTCCGCCAATGATCAGATACAGACCTACCCACAAAAATGTCATGATGATTGCCCAGGTAGGGGTGCCTTCCAACAAAAACAAATTCGATACTTCTGCTAGCGCCCGGACTTGAAACCCACAAGATGAAAAAAAATAACATACAATAAGCAGACTAAGGAACCCTCCAACCCATTTACCAACAATTTCTTGACTGTATTCATAAAAGGTTTTTCCGGGAAACTGTTCGCTTAATTTAACCATGATCACTCCTGCGATCATCGCGATCAGACCGCCTAAAATAACGCTGATCCATATATCTGGGGTTTTCACCTTCTCTACTGCAGTTCTGGGCAAGGTGAAGGTTCCTACCCCGAATATAGCATTGGCTACAATAACAGTTACTTGGCCAGTCGTGATTCGGTCTTTAAAACTGGTAATCATTGCTGGTCACTTCCTTATTCACAATTCAGGGTTGCTACTTTCAAAAAGTTATTACTTCTCATTTTTTCACGCTATTTCTTATAAACGGTACAATTTTATATTTCCAAAAAAGAACAAAAATTATGTATATATGTATACATATTAGGTTGACATAATATGTCCTAACAGAAGCTCCCTCTTACAAAACACCTTGGGAACTATGAGGGTTCAACCTGTCACAATTTATTGTTTATGCAGGATTTTATCATTAATCAAAGTTTGCGCACACTCAAGCGCACCTGGAATCTGTATAAAAAAGTGGGATTTTATGCAACTTCTTATTCAAGAAAATGGCCCTAAAATGGAAAATAAGCGCTTATCCTTGTTCCAGGATAGCGCCCTATTGTGGAAGACTTCTTTATTTATTATTTAGCGAATTCCTTTTCAGGCAACCCCAATATGTCTGTATTTTTAGGTATATGGCCAAGTAGACGTAGCATAGCTACAATTTGCCCTTTATGATGCGACTCATGAGTAATTGAATGGATTAGTAATTGGTGTGGCGTTTTTCTTACAAACCCACTGCCTGCTTTCCAAGAAAGCTCTTTTTCGATAAACCTATCAAATTTGTTTGTGAATTGTTCAATACACTTTCTACATATATATCAGCTTGTTGAAAATAGCGTTGAATATCATCTAACTGCATATTATTAATTACTTCCTTCGTAAATAATGGTGATGATGTTTCTGAAAGTACAAAAGAACCTAGCCAAGCATGATAGCAACCTGCCACATGAACTAAAGAATCTCTAATACTCTGAAAACCAAATTCAAACTCTTTAGTAAAGTCATCTTCATTCAATTCTCTACACTGGTCTAATAAAATCTGACGTGTTTGTTTTACCCATTCATATTCTAGCTTTTCCATAGCTATCCCCCCTTAGATATATAAAGAAAAATTATTCTTTTTACTATAAACCAATTGATATTATCATTACACCTAATTTACTTTTTTATTGAACTATCTATAGGTTAATAACACTCCTTCACAATCCCTTCCTAACTTTAGCAAAATATTCTTAATCCGTTATGCCACAATATGGCCCAATTGTTGAATAAAGGTCAAAGAGCACTCTTCAACTATCCTGCCCCTTTAGTTCCATAAGAAAAGGAGCTGCTGATCAGCTCCTGGTAATGAAGTAAAGCACCCGTTAGTTCAACAAGGATTAAAGTTTTTATGAAACCCTTTCAATTTAGAGAGAATATCCAAGCTGCTGTTTGATATTCATTCTAGTTGATCATTACGTAGGTTAAAAATCCGTAAATACTAGCAAGAAAAGCTAATAATCCGGAAACAATAAATAAAGTTTTAACTAACCAATAATTAAAAATACGGGGTAAAGGGGTGATTTTTATTAAAAATTCTAGACCTTCATCTTGGTTTTGGTAATTTTTCTTTGTTAAATAAAATATCCCTGCCCATATTAACGTAATGCCAGTAACTAAAACTACTGTCATCCCAATAAATTCTCCCACCCTGCATATCCCCTAAAGTAATTATATTTGAAAATAAACTAACTTATTTGGAGTAAAGCACCCGTTAGATCTATAAAAAATGCAATACCAAAAATCCTGCGAACCATATAACCGCCATACCAAAATCTAATAACATCTGCTTCTTATTTTCTTTTTAAAAAAACCATTCAAAGCCATCTATTATTGAACCAATTCCTGATAAAAAAATTATATATTTTAGGAAATTAAAGTTAAAATCGGTAATTAAACCTAATAGTAATATTAAGCCCATTGCTATCATCATCAAATGTCTAATCAGTATAAATGGTGTAGTACTTTCTCTTTTTTCAAAAAATAATCCCATAAAAAAACACCGCCTAATATACCCTACTATGTTAGCCAAATCAGGAACTGGCTACCGACATACTTTAGCTTGTTGAACTCTTGTATGACATATAATCACTGGAGTTAGTATAGTTTCATGGACACATTTTAGTTAAGTCCTTACAATGATTTTTGAGAGGATGTGTCCGTCTTGGAACGTAAGAATACAGGTAAAAAATACAATAATGAATTCAAGAAGACTATTGTAGATCTTTATCACTCGGGTAATTCGGTCAAAGAATTAAGCGGCGAATATGGCGTATCAGAAGTTACCATTTATAAATGGGTTAAAGAATTTACTCCAATCGGTTTAGGGGAAGAGTCCATGACTCCAAAGGAATTAGCCGCCATTCAAAAGGAAAACCTTCGGTTAAAGCAAGAAGTTGAAATCTTAAAAAAGGCTATGGCCATATTCGCGAAAAAGTAACCGAAACAGATCTTACCGAATTTATTGAGGAACACAAGAAACAATATCCCGTACAGAAGATGTGTGAAATACTAGAAATCCCAAGAAGCAGCCATTATCAGTCCCTTCAAATAGTCGTATCAAATCGCGAACAGGAAAACCAAGAACTCACGAAGGAAATTCATCTCATTTACCTGGAAAGCAAGGGACGATATGGGGCTCCAAAGATTCATGAAAGCTTATTAACCAAAGGGTTTTCCCTAAGTCTAAAGCGTGTTCAACGCTTAATGAGCAAGGCGAGAATTCGTTCTATTACTAAGAAAAAATACCGTCCCTATCCATCTAAAGAAAAGGTTATTCAATTGGATAATTTGTTAAAACGAGACTTCACTACTCAGACCATTAATGAGAAATGGGTAGCAGATATTACGTATATCCACACGTTAAAAGACGGATGGTGTTATTTAGCTTCGGTATTAGACCTTCATTCTAAGAAAATAGTAGGGTATTCATTTTCTCGTTCAATGACGACAGAACTGGTCATAAAAGCTTTCAATAACGCACACCTATCACAAAAGCCCTCGGAGGGCTTAGTTCTTCATACCGATCTTGGCTCACAATATACAAGCAGTGAGTTTACTCAACATATCCAAAACCATCATATTAAGCAATCCTTTAGTCAGAAAGGTTGCCCGTACGATAATGCCTGTATTGAATCCTTTCATGCCCTATTAAAGAAGGAAGAAGTCAACCACGTACAATATCTAGACTATCAAACAGCTAAATTAGCGATGTTCCAATTTATTGAAGGTTGGTATAACCGAAAAAGAATTCACAGCAGCTTGGGTTATCAAACCCCACAAGCCATTGAAGATCGAATTAGGAATACAGCTTAAGATTTAACTTTTTAGTGTCCAAAATATTGACTCAAATCCAAAAGTTATTAACTAGGTATCCGAGTTTTAACGAGTTTATTAATCAAGATCCAAAAGGTAAAACAGTTGAATCTGTTGAAAATACAGAAGATAAAACGCCATTAGAATTAATCGGTGAGAACTATAATATTTTAAAGAATGAAATTCAAGACCTATTGTTAGAAAAAATACTTAGTTGCTCACCAATCTTTTTTGAAAGATTAATTGTAGATTTAATAGTAGCAATGGGATACGGAGGGTCAGTTAAAGATGCAGGTAGAGCTATTGGGAAATCAGGGGATGAAGGTATAGATGGCATCATAAAAGAGGATGTTTTAGGTTTAGATATGATTTATCTTCAAGCAAAAAGGTGGAAAAAGGATTCTACTGTATCTCGTCCAGATATTCAAACATTTGTGGGGAGTCTTGTAGGTAAACAAGCTTCAAAAGGTATTTTTATCACTACTGCAAAATTTACGCAGGGTGCTATTGATTATGCAAATTCTATCGATAAGCGTGTAATACTGATTGATGGTAATCAGCTAACAGATTTAATGTTTAAATATAATGTTGGGGTCAGTAATGAGGAAGTCTTTGTTACGAAAAAAATTGATTTGGATTTCTTTGAAGAGTAAAACCTCTCACTTAGCACATTACGGAGGACAGTACCGTAAATAAGTGACGTATTTTATTAAGAAGTATTCGTATAGAAGTGAATTTTAGGAGTGAAATTAGATGAAAATTCGGAATTTATTTGAACTGGAAAATGATATGACATTTCAACAACTTAATCAACAAGTAAACTCTTTCAATGCATTAAAAATCTTAAAATTAGAAAACTATGAAATCCGTCATTCGAATATTTTGGCGTGGCTGCTAGATCCAAAAGAAAATCATAGCCTGCATGATTATTTTCTACGTAAAATGCTTGAACATCTTATCTTAATAGATGAAAACGGCAATAAACTACAATATGAAGCAGTAGGTGAAATTCTTAATCATTCATTAATAGAAAGTCATGTATATCGTGAAGTTAAAACCGACAATAATCGATTTATCGATTTACTTATAGTAAATCAACAATTGAAATCTGTATTTCTGATTGAAAATAAATTTTATTCTACAGAATCGAAAAATCAGTTGGATGATTATTTAACTTTTATCCAAAATATTTTTGAAGATTTTTCAATCATTCCGATTTACTTAACACTTGATGGAGAAGAGCCTTCTAATCAACAATATTTTATTCTTACTTATGAACGTATCGAATCGATTTTACATACAATTCTTATGTTATATAGGGAACAATTAAGTGATAATGTTTACACATTTATTGAAGAGTATAGCCAAATATTAAGAGAAAAATTTTATCCAAATCAAGAACAAATAATGCAAGCAATTGAGATATACCGTAATCATAGAACAACAATTGAAGTGCTATTTGAAAAAACGTCTATTTGTAATAAGCAATTGCAATTTGATTCAGGATATCAATTTGAATTTATGATGAAGTATAAAAATACAATTAACTATATTTTCAACCAAGGTAAAAACATTCTATCCTATAGTTTTGAACATTTTATTTGTCAACAATTTAAAGAAGATGTTCTTTATAATGCACATCCTACTGTTCCAAATTTACTGCCACCTGAATGGGATTCCATCGGGCAATTTTCATTAAGGGAACCAAATTATTGGTTAGGAAAAGGAATAATCGTTTGGTTTGATAGAACAAATGATAATCGCTTGCGCCTTACTGCGGAAATAGGACCAATGGAACTTGTTGGGCGTCTTTCAATGCTTGAAAAACTAGAAAAAATTGGGTTGTCGATTAAAGAGAGTTCAAAATTGGAAAAAGCTCGTTATACACGATTTTTCTCACAAAAGATGGATGTAAACAAATGGAATGATATGACTGAACTTACACAAGTAATGATAGATTTGTATAATAGTTCAGAATTTACATTGTTACGTAAGCAAGTAGCTGCAGTATTAAATAATGAAAGTCTGGTAAAAGAAGAATTAGCTCCTCCTGTGGTGGAAAAGTCCTCTTTAGATGAAAAAAAGCTACAAGTTCAAAATGCATTTAAAAAATGGATGGCATCTAAAAACATCCCTGAAAATCATTATCGGGTATCATCACGAAATCTATCGTTTAAAATTCCTTTGTTTGACGTGTTTAAAGAAGATTTAGGAGAAACAAGAGAAATATGGTGGTGGGATAATGGCCCATTTCTATTTTGGATGGATATTCATTCAGGTTCACTGTACTTTACTCTAGAAATTGGTCCGATTGAAGCAGATAAACGTGTTCTATTAATGGAGAAAATTAAAGAAAAGGGTATAAATTTTAACAAAAAAGGACTTAAACAAGAAGCCAAATATACTCGTATTCACTCTGAAACAATATCAATTGAAGAATTAAAAGAATCGGAAATATTAAATGCTCTCGAAGATTTATACAGCAACAAGGATTTACAAATGATTTTAGAAAAACTTCAAATTGTATATGATGAAATGCTTAATCAATAGAGTGAGGTGAAAATTCTGTAAAAACCGCCCTTAGATATATTACGGAGAACCTTATCATAAATGATGGTAAACAAAAGAAAGTATTCTTAAAAAAAGTGAACATTAGTTTTTTTACCTTGTAACTGAAGTAAAGAAGGATAAATGGGATTTGGAATGATTGATAAAGCCGCTGACCTTGTTAGCTGTTTTTTTATGGAAAGTTCTATGCTATCGTTATCTATGCATTTATTTTGTTTGTTACATAACTTTAAATTTAATAAATCTAAAATTTATATATATATAACCACAGTCAGGAGCTAGCTATGGACATCGAGAAAAAACTAATTGTCAATTCAGACAAGGGTAATTTATTAAATGAATTAATCTCTTCAATAAATGAGTGTGAAAGGTTTTATTTCAGTGTCGCTTTTATTAATTTTAGTGGCCTTCAGCTGTTGTTGGATACTTTCAAGGAAGCGGAAAAAAGGGGGGGAAAGGGGAAGATTATTACTTCTACTTATCTGAATTTTACTGAAGCGAAGGCTTTAAAGAAAATAAATGAGTTTAATAATATCCATTTGAAGATTTTTGAAACAGATAAGGCGATTGGTTTTCATACGAAAGCGTATATTTTTGAATTTAAGGATAGTTATAAGGTGATTATTGGTTCTTCTAATATTACTCAAAGTGCCCTTAAGAGTAATATTGAGTGGAATGTTGAGATTATTGCTAAAGAGGATGCTCAATTTCTTAAGGATGTATTAAAGGAATATGATGGATTATGGAATAGTAGCGTCATAGCGGATGACAATTTCATTAGTAAGTATGAAGAGTTTTTGAGTAAATTAAAGGGCTATACAAATACGAGTCAATTTATTTATGAAAGCTCTGAATATATCATTCCTAATAACATGCAAAAACGTGCGGTTGAAAACCTTGAGAGGATTAGATCGTTTGGGGAAAAGAAGGCCTTAGTTATAGCAGCAACAGGGACGGGCAAAACATATATGTCTGCTTTTGATGTAAAGGGATTCAAGCCTAAAAGATTACTGTTCATTGTACATAGAGAAGAAATATTAAAAAAGGCAAAAGAGACCTTTGAAAAGCTCCTTCCTAATGAAAAACTGACATTTGGATTACTGACAGGGAATCAAAAGCAAAAAAATGCTGATTATATTTTTTCTACCATTCAAACGGTGTCTAAATGCTACGAAGAATTTAAACGAGACGAATTTGATTATATTATTTTTGACGAGGCCCACCATGCAACAAGCCCTAGTTATCTAGCAGTGCTAGAATATTTCAATCCACAGTTCACATTAGGGATGACAGCTACTCCAGAGAGAAGCGATCAACAAAATGTTTTTGACCTATTTGATAATAATGTTGCCTTGGAAGTTCGTTTACATGAGGCTTTAGAAGATGAACTGGTTATTCCCTTTCATTATTTTGGTATTACCGACATTGAGGGAATTGATTTAAGTGATGTAGATATTGACGATGTAGCGGAAATAACGAAGAGATTAAAGGTTAACGAAAGAGTCGACTTTATTATTAAGAATATGAATTTCTATGGCCATGATGGGGACAAAAGAAAAGGGCTAGGGTTTTGCGTAACCGTTGAACATGCACAATATATGGCACAAGAATTTAATAGTAGAGGTATTCAAAGTATTTGTTTATCTGGGAATGACTCAGTCGAGCTGAGATCACATTATATAAATAAGCTAGAAGATGACCATGATAATTTAGAATTTATTTTCACCGTAGATATTTTTAATGAGGGTGTCGATATTCCTTCTGTAAATACCGTTTTAATGTTAAGACCTACTAATTCTCCGATTGTTTTTATTCAACAGCTAGGACGAGGACTTCGTAAACATAAAGACAAGAGTTTCCTAACGGTACTTGATTTTATAGGGAATCATAGTAAAACGTTCTTAATTGCCATCGCATTAAATGGAAGCCGTTATTATGATAAAGAAAGCTTAAAGGTTGCTATTGCGACTGGCTTTGCAAATATTCCAGGTTGTACGCATATTCAAATGGATAAAATCTCTGAAGAACGGATTTTAGCGCAGATTGATAAGGAAAACTTTAATTCTTTGAAGTATTTGAAGGAAGAGTATTTTGAATTCAAGAAAATGAATCAAGGTAAAATTCCTTTATTATTAATGGATTATATGAAATTTAAAGGAGCTCCGGATCCGATTAAGTTTATTAATCGCGATAAAACATATTTGCAATTTGTAGCTAAGGTAGAAAAAGAAGATTCCTTGAAAAGGCTATTACTAGACGAAGCTTTTGAAGGAGTATTAAGGGAATTATCGAGTAAGTTACCTTTAAAGCGAGTGTATGAATTTGCTATTGCTAAATATCTATTGGACCATAATGAGATTTCTTTAGAAACCGCAACACAAGAGATATTAAAGTTAGTTAAAGAGGTAGATGAAGATAGCATATTGCATGCCTTACAGTGTCTAAATCAGGATTTTTATGATCCTGGTCAGAAAAAGAGGAACTTAAAATTATTTGCTCTTGAAAATGGTCATTTAACTAAGACATCTTCTTATCAAAAGGTTCTACAGAATGAAGAATATAGAACGTATATCGAAGATCTTATTATTTATGGAATCTTTAGATATGAAAAGGAATTTAAAGAAGACTACTATGGTGTGCCACATTTGAAGCTTTATGAACAATATCAAATGGGTGATGCTGCATTACTATCAAACTATCGCAAAAGCCATAGTGCTTTTAGGGGTTCGGGTTTACCTTCGAATGGAAATGACTATTTCTTATTTATTGATTTGCACAAGGAAGAAGATATTAAAGAGAGCATTAATTACCACGATGAATTTATAAACGAGCGTATTTTTCAATGGCAGACTCCAAATAGTACAGCCCCAAGTTCTGAGAGAGGAAAGAATATTGTATTCAACCAGGATAGAGGGATACATTTACATTTATTTATTAGAAAGTATAAAGAAATAGATGGAAAGACAGAACCTTATATTTATATCGGGAAGGGTAACACCGTGGAATATGAAGGAGAAAAGCCAATTACCGTTACTATGGAATTAGAGAATGAAGTCCCGGCGAGTTTATATACAGAGTTCACTAAAAGAGTATAGTCTTCTCATTTGAGAAGACTATTTTTTTCATTTATTAATTGTTCCACAGCTGGAATGTCGGCAGGAGCCCATTTTAGGGAACTTAAATTTTCTCGCTTTAACCATATAAGTTTAGAATGCTCATTGGCTGTTGGGGTACCTCCAATGATTCTACATTTTAAAGACAGTAGGTTAATGATGAAGGCTTCATATTCATGCGTATTATCATTAAAGACTGAAGTCTCTGTTTCAACCTTGCATTGTAATTCTTCATCAATCTCTCTTTTTAAAGCAGTAAAAATATCTTCGCCTTTTTCTACTTTTCCACCTGGGAATTCCCACATATTCGGGATGCTCATATCTGGAGAGCGTAACGCACATAGTATTTCATCTTTTTCATTTTCAATGATGGCTGCAACGACTTTAACTTGCTTTTTCATGTTATCCTCCTATAGGTTTGCTATAGGTAATCATATCATTATAGTATGTATAATTAAAAGAAACAGAAAGGGAACAATCAGAATAGAACAGTAAGATTGAAAGGCACTAAGGCTCTTGAAAAAGTGATTGTTTTTCTTGAGCAAGTTAATGTTAGAATTATTCATATATATAGATTTTTTGAATGGCTTCTGTAGAGGAAGGCCAGAAATATTGAAAACGCATTATTCTTCATAATTAATGAGGAAGAGTAAGTTATGGTAATGAGCAATTTAAAAATGTTCATTTTAGTTTTGATGATGACTAAAAGGGTATCATCCAAAAAGGGAATAATTAGCTATTTTAGATGAGAGTTTAATGATTCACAAAACAAAAGAGGAGTTTTCATTCTATGTCGACAAAATATGTTGTAAATAACAGTACTGTAGAAACAGTTCTTAGTTGGGTAAACGCTGGTGAAATCGCAATTCCTGAAATTCAACGACCGTTTGTCTGGAATGCCTCCAAAGTACGTGATTTGATGGATTCCTTATATCAAGGTTTTCCTGTTGGATATCTTATTACATGGAAAAATCCTGATACAAATTTGAAAGATGGTACCACATCCCATGGTAAAAAGATTTTAATTGATGGTCAACAGCGAATCACGGCCTTAACAGCGTCATTATTGGGTCATCAAGTAGTAGGAACCGATTTTAAAAAAAAGCGAATTCAAATTGCTTTTCATCCATTAGATGAACGCTTCGAGGTCTCAAACTCAGCTATTCGAAAAAATCCTGTTTGGATTCCAGATATTTCATTATTTTTTCAACCAAATTTTCAGTTCTTTGACTTTGTTCGGGGATACAGTGAGCAGAATCCAGATGTTGATGTAAATAAGATAGGTAATGTTATCGATCGATTGACAAGAATTCGTTATAGTAGCTTAGGAATCATCGAATTATCCCATGAATTAGATATCGAAACAGTGACAGAAATATTTATTCGAATTAACTCTCAAGGTGTTGTATTAAGCCAAGCAGATTTTGTAATGTCAAAGATTGCGGTCAATGAAGAGTATAATGGAATTCATATCCGTAAAATGATAGATTACTTCTGTCATTTGGCTACGCATCCTGCAGATTATGATTCAATTGTACAAAACGATAGGGAATTCGCAGAAACAGATTATTTTCAAAGGCTTAAATGGATAAAAAACCATACAGAATCCTTATATAAACCAGAATATAATGATCTTTTAAGGGTAGCATTTACCTTTAAATTTTTAAGAGGTAAACTTTCTAATTTAGTTAGTTTATTATCGGGAAGAGATTTTGAAACTAGAGAATATAAAGAAGATATAGCAGAAGCTTCATTTAAGCGTTTAGAAGAGGGCGTCCTCGCGTTCGTAACTGAAACGAATTTTAAACGTTATCTAATGATAGTAAAGTCAACAGGTATTATACATAAAAGTTTAATTCGTTCGCAAAATGTGCTCAATTTTGGATATATCCTATATTTATTACTAAGACAGAAAAATATTGAAAATGCAGAAATCGAAAGTATAGTTCGTAGATGGATAGTTTTATCTATATTAACAGGCCGATACTCTGGGTCAGCTGAGTCTATGTTTGAATTTGATATAAGACGCTTTGATCAAGCACAGGACCCAAAACAATTTGTTAAGCACACAGAAGAAGGTGAGTTATCAGAGGCTTTCTGGTCTAATATTTTAGTCTCTCGTCTTAACACATCAGTTTCAAGTAGTCCATTCTTTCAGTTGTATTTAATGGCGCAAATTAAGAATAATGATCGAGCTTTTTTATCTAAAGCTATAGAAGTACGGCATTTAATTGAAGAAAGAGGAGATATACATCATATATTCCCAAAAAAACATCTTCAAAAAAATGGCTTTACTAATCGTAGTCAATATAATCAAGTAGCTAACTATGTTTATATCCAACAAGAAATTAATATCGCTATAAGAGATAAAGCACCTGAAGTGTACATGAAAGAGATAGAGGAACAATGCTGTACCAAAAATACGAACTATGGTGGAATTATCGATGAAAATGAGTTACTGGCTAATTTAAAAAGTAATTGCGTTCCTTTATCTCTTTTTCATATGAATGCTAATCAATACGAAGAATTTTTAGAAGAAAGGCGCATTTTAATGTCCAAGAAAATCCAAGAATATTATGAACAACTCTAAGAATTAATAACTATTTAGAAGTGAAAAACAAATCGACTTTGCTGACAAATCCTCAAAAAAGCTATGGAATTACGATAAAGATGGGGTCAGTAAGTTGATTGCGACGATGCCTATGTCTAAGTGGAGTGCCAGCTCTAAAGGGTTAATATCTTACGAGATGATATTTTATCTGAACTTTGATGTCAAACCAGATAATCAGAGGATTTTGTTTAATATGACTAAGGATATTTGTGAATATAGACTTCATTATCACTATGAGCGCGAGGCTAAATAAAAGAACAAAAAAGAGACATCCCCCCAAGGAATGTCTCTTTCCCTCTATAAACTAATAGCACTCATCATCCCTTCATGCGTCGCTTCCTCAATCGTACGTGGTCCAAGGCAATCTCCTATTTGTTTCACAGTCGGCGCATGGCCTTTCATTTCTTCGAATAGTTCTGTGTTGGGAATACGGCCAAGGGAGAGGACGATGGAGTCCCAGTTGATTAGTTCTTCTTTTTGTTGGGTGAATAGGTTCCGGATGATGACAGTATCTTCTTTGATTGCCCCGATATCGTAGTGGGGAAGGAGTGTGACGTTTAGGTTGTATAGTTTTTTTAGGTATTCATTCCTGAGATATTGGTGAACGGTTTCGCCAATGTGCAGTCGTGATGTTATGAGTTTTACTTGGTGTCTTTTTTCGGCTAGATATATCGCTGCTTCCATGCCGGGCCAGTCGCCGCCAAAGTCGAATACGAGTACGTTATCCCCAACTTTTTTAGTTGAGCTGAAGAGGTCATCACTCATGATGATCCGTGGGTCATCGATTCCTTCGATGGCTGGTATATAGGGCCGTGAGCCTGTTGCACAGATGATGGCGTCCGGTTTCGATTCGGATACTTCTTGAACAGTGGCGCTTCTTCCTAATTTTAAATGTATCTTGCTTCTCATTAATTTCCGGGAATAGTTATCGAGCATCGATTCTGCCAGTTCATGACGCATGGGTGCTTTGCGCATGGTGCGGAGCAGGCCGCCAATTGATGGACTTTGATCGATCAGTGTAACGGAATGACCTAATGAGTCCGCTGTTATGGCTGCCTGTAATCCTCCGGGTCCGGCGCCGATGACCAGGACATTCTGTTTGTTTCTCGTTTTCTTTAATTCTGGTAATATCCATGCTTCTTTACCTGTTGTTGGGTTTTGGACACAGCCAATTGGCAGTCCTTTATGATAGTGGCCGATACAGGCTTGTAAACAGCCTATGCATGCATCGATTGCTTGCAGGTCGCCGTTTTTTGCTTTGTTGGGCATGTCTGGGTCGACGATCAAGGCCCTGGTCATTCCCACGACATCGGCTTTTCCGGTTGATACGATTTGTTCCGCTTCAACGGGGTCGACGATTCGATTGCCGACAAAGACCGGAACGGCTCCTGCCATCCTGATTTTGAATCCATGTGGAGATAGGTATGCGTGCTTCATCGGTGATGGCGGCACAATATGTGTTGATCCCTCAAAGGTGCTTGAATCTCCGGCAGTGACGTTGATGAAATCCAATCGGACTTTTTCCGCGAGATATTCGACGATTTGCACGGAATCCTTCATCGTGGTCCCATCCATCGTCAGTTCATCTGAGCTCATTCGAATGCCGACGGTAAAGTCTTCCCCGACTCTTTCCCATACTTTCTCCAAAATTTCCACGATGAATCGCATCCGATTTTCGAATGATCCGCCATAGAGATCGTTGCGTTTATTTGTATGCTCCGACCAAAACTGGGCAGGAAGATATCCGTGTGAACAGCAAATTTCGACTCCATCGAGTCCGCCTTCCTTTGCCAGCTGTGCTGAATGGGCAAACCCTTCAATCACTCCTTCAATATCTTCTAAACTCATTGGCTTTGGCATGACACCGAAGCGAAGGCTGGGAACGGCGGATGGTGCCCATGCCGCATTCCGGTAGTCGCTCGATACGACTTCCCTTCCGCCATGAAATAGCTGCGAGAAAACCTTCGTTCCATACTTATGGAGCGTTTCGGAAATCTCTTTGTAGGCATCGACGATTCTTTGGTCATATCCTGCGATCGTTTTGGACGTAAGCATGCCGGATGGATGTACGGATGCCGCTTCAAGGATGATCAATCCGACGCCACCTTTAGCACGGGCTTCATGATAGGCGACCATATCCGAAGTGGGGATTCCGTCCGTTACATGATTTGTTTGATGTGCTGTACTTAAGATCCGGTTTTTTAATTCAGTAGAACCGATCGTTAACTGGGTAAACAGATTCTTGAATTGAGCCATGGTCATGACCACTCCCTAATTTTAGATAGAATGAGAGTATAGAGGGCACCAATCGCCCTCTACCTATCCCTATATAGGTTCAATATGCAATAACCATGCCGTTCAGGGAATTTGGGTTCATCATCGTTTTTTTACTTTTATAAGGAGGGTATGGGCCATGAATCGAGTATTTTATATATAGATAACTGAACCTTTTTTGAAAAGTGGTGATTCATAATAGGTTCGGCATTCGATTGGTTGATAGATGGACATTCGTTGCTTATGAGAGGGGCGCTTATTTCTTTGCCGCACCAAAAAGTGTAACAAAATCGGTTCGAAATCAAAAAATGGGGTGATTGTGTGGATACTGAATTTAAAAAAGAATCACTAATTGTATTTTCCGATATTTCTATTTTGGATGTAAAATCCTTACTGAAAATTAATTCCTCTCCCTTTATTGTCATGAAAAATCACCTGGAGATCCTCGGCATTTTAGAGGAAGGTTTCTTTTTGAAGAGATTGGATAGCGGTGGTCAAAATCAGGAAATCACGGCTTATCTTAATACATCATTTGTCGTTGTAGAGAATTTAGATAGGCTAAGTAAAGAGGATCTGAGCACCTATGATTTTGTGATTCAACATAATGATAACCAATATAGATGCTATCCGATCACTGAAGTCAGGGAAATGCTGCTTAAAAAGAAGATTAAGAGCTTAATAAGTTTAAATGAATCACTGCATGAAGAGCTGGAGGTGACAAGAAAGAAGGTCAAAGAGCTGACACAAATCCTGGATTCCAGTTATGATGAAATTTTCGTGACGGATGCCAACGGGAACACGTTATTCGTGAGTGAAGCATGTAAGAAGCTTACAGGGCTGCCGCCGGAAGCCTTTATTAATAAGAACATTAGAGAGTTAGTTGAAAAGGGACTGATCAACAATTCGGTTACACTAAAAACGATGAAAACGAAAGCGATTCATTCAGCGGAGCAAACCTATCCGCATGGGTTGACTGTATTCTGCACCGCGAAGCCGATTTTTGATGAGGAGGGGAATTTATATAGAATTGTTTCGAATTCCAGGGATATTACGGAATTGGTTGAGATGAAGAGTAAATTGAACAGAGTGAACCTTAGGAATCAGCGGACCAAGCATGAGAATTCGAGAACCGTTTCGTTCAATAACTTCATTACAAATTCCGATAAGATGCTAAAGGTTTTGGAATTGGCTGAAAAAGTCGCACCCATGGATTCATCGATCTTCATCCATGGTGAAACCGGAGTCGGGAAAGGGGTTATAGCAAGGGTCATTCATGATCTCAGCAGTAGAAAGGATAAGAAATTCATTCAAGTGAATTGCGGCGCGATTCCATCAGCTTTAATTGAGTCCGAGCTGTTTGGCTACGAAAGCGGTGCATTCACGGGAGCCAATAAGCACGGAAAACAAGGGCTTGTTGAGATGGCGGATGGCGGTACACTTTTTCTTGATGAAATTGGGGAAATGCCACTAGACATTCAAGTGAAAATCCTGCATCTGGTCCAAGACAGAACATTCATGAAGGTGGGAGGAACGAAGGAGAGAAAGGTGAATATTCGCATTATCTCGGCTACGAATAAAGACTTGAAACAAATGATCAAGAATAATCAGTTTCGCGAAGATCTATATTATCGGTTGCATGTGGTTCCAATGGAAATACCGCAGCTGCGTGAGCGAAAGGAAGATATTCTATTATTAACCGATTATTTTCTGAAGAAATTCAATGAAAAATACGGTCAATCAATCACGATCGATGATCATTCGAAGTTAATTCTGCAGCTGCAGGATTACCCGGGTAATGTTCGCGAATTGGAAAATGTAATTGAACAAATTGTCGTGACGGCTAGAAAACCTATCGTAACGATAGAGGATTTGCCTTCTGATTTAACCTACAAAGATACGGCGCTAGTCAATTTAACAGGAATCATTCCCTTGAAGAAAGCGTTAGAGGAAACGGAAAGGCAATTATTGTCACAGGCCCTTTCCACCTATAAATCAACCCGAAAAATGGCCAAAGCCCTGGAGGTCAGCCAAACGACGATCATGCGCAAACTAGGCAAATACCAATTTAGCTATCATGACGATAAATAAAATTAACCTCTTTTAAAATCTGAATATTCAAAAACTTGGTATGGATATTGCATATTTCATTATTGATTATTTCTATTTTGATAAGGGGGGGCAAGAAATGGGCGAATTGATTTTCTCTTTAAGTTATGGGGGTTCCTTAATTGTCATGGGGTGGATCACGAAGGTGTTCCTAGTGAAAATGAAAAAGAATCAAGAAGAAATAAAAGCAAAAGATCCGATTGAAAAGGTGGGGATGTAAGTGGCCTTTCTGTTTGGTATTATCGTATCCTTTTGTGTGTATGTCTCGATCGGCATTTTCTTATTCAGGAAAGTGAAAAGCTCAGAGGAGTATTATGTTTCTGGACGGAGCGGAAACACATTGATGATAACAGGTACGCTTGTTGCCTCTTTCCTAAGTACGGTATCCTTCATGGGAGAGGCGGGATTTTCCTATGAAGGGTATCCGATCCTGCTGCTTATCCTCGTTATTTTTAATGCTAGCGGCTATATTTTCGGGGTGTTCCTGTTTGGCAGGTATTTAAGAAGAAGCAAATCATTGACGGTTCCTGAATTTTTTGGTAATCGCTTTCATTCGAAGAAGGTCCGTCTGGCAGCTGCCATCACGACGATTCTCGGAATCGCAGCATACTTAGTTGCCGTTACACAGGGAGCAGCGGTTTTATTGGCCGAGGTTTCCGGTGTTTCCTATCCAATGGCCCTGGTGATCATGTGGGTCGTATATTCATCCTTTACCATTCTCTCAGGGGCGAAGGGGGTCATGGTGAATGATACCGTGATGTTCTTTTTATTCTCGATCGCAACGTATCTGAGCTTTCCTTATATTATCAAATCCGCAGGCGGTTTCCCTGATGCCATTACTAAAGCGGCAAACCTGGCTGAACGGCCTGATTTATTAAGCTGGCATGGCATTACCGGACCTGCCGCAACGATGGGAACTCCTTGGGAAGCATTGGCCTGGGCAGTCATCATGGGCCTGGTCTGGGGCATTGTCATTGCAGTGAGTCCGTGGCAAAGCAGCCGATACTTGATGGCAAGAAATGAACACGTAGCCATCCGGGCCGGCGTTTGGGCAACCATATCCATTTTGACCGTCTATTTGTTCCTCCATATCAGCATATCGACAATCACCACCATTAAAGCGGATATCGCACCGACGGAAAAGGTATTCATTTGGGCAGCGATGAATATCGTCCCGACATGGCTTGGAGTCATCATTGTTAGTGGCATCATGGCTGCGGCATTATCCTCCTGTTCGAGCTTCCTGCAAATAATAGGAAGCAGCATAACAAGGGATATAATGGAACAAACACGGAAAAAGGAATACACAGATCACCATCTATTGCGGGCCAGCCGCATTTCCATGGTCGTGATCAGCTTGATCATTCTATTGATTGGATTGTTCCAGCCGCCTGCCGTCATGTGGATCGGCTACTTTGCAGCAACATTATTTGCTGCATCATGGGGACCGATTGCCATATCAAGCGTATTTTCAAAGAAGGTAACGAAAGAAGGAGCCTTTTGGAGCATCGTATTCGGCTTCTTTGGAGTGATTCTCGGAGAAAGCCTCGGTATGTTCGGAATAAGCCTTCCCGTTTACTTCAATCCTGTCATCATAGGTTTAATCTTAAGCATAGGCGCACTTATCATTGGCTCCAAGTATGGAACGATCACCATTGAAGAAAGGGAGTTTCAAGCCAATATCCTTCAAACCCCGATTGAAATAGACGAGCAAAAAGAAATGAACATCACCCGCAGATACCCAACCTATTTAATGATCAGCGGCGTCATGATCATCATGGTAACACTAGTGTTTTATTATTGGCCGATAAATATGAATTGATAGAAATGGCAGGGGAGATCCCTGCCTTTTTTTGACTGAAAAAAAGTGTCCAGGTTTCCCCGCACACATTAAGGATGAATCGTAACCGGCGTCCCGATTGGAACGATTCTTGATAATTCCTCCACGTCCCGATTATGCATGCGAATACAGCCTTTTGAGACGGCTTTACCGATCGAGCTGGGATCATTCGTTCCATGAATGCCATAGTGTTCTTTTGATAAACTCATCCACATTGTACCGAATGGGCCTCCGGGGTTTGGTTCTTTATTAATGATGATGAATTGTCCTACTGGTGTACCGAAAAGCATTCTTCCAACAGCAATCGGATATTGTTTTTGCAGTACGCCATTTTTTAGCAGCTTCAGCTTACGATTGTTAACGGACACATCGATCTGAAATGGAATGGTATCAGGAGGGGGAAAACCAGGGATCATGATGGGTTGACCAGGATAAATGACATTTGGATTTATGGTCGGGTTAGCGGTGATGATTGCCGATAGCGGTTTCCGGTAGTCCCTGGAAATCTGTGTCAGTGTTTCACCTGGTTTAACTATATGAATCAGTCTGAACACCTCCATAGGTTATAGTTGCCATGTTTCATTCTATGTGATTTTTCAAAAGTGTTTCGTAACTCGCTGTTATCTGTTTTTAATGAAACTAATATGTTAAGTAACTTAGCCGAAAAGAAACCGAAATGAACTTTTGATAAAATAAGTTTTTATGGAGATGGATTTTTTGTTAGTTAAAGAGGGGGAATAAAGGTGGAGGAACATGTGAAAAAGGCTTTAGTAGAATGGAATGAAGAAATCAGTGATGTGTTAAATGGGATAGAAAAAGAGTATGAAGAAGTTAAGCGTGATCTTCAGGTTTATTCCTATAAATTCAATATTACCAAACAAGTTGTACAATCCACTATAAATGATGAAATTATTCGAAACATCCGTGAGCTCTATCATAAACCTTTTGAACAAAAATTGAACGAATTGAAAGAATCAATAAAAGAGCTGGAAGAAAAGAGAAAGGTTTTCCAAATGTTTGTCGATAAAATTGAAAAGGTTAGTGAAAGAGAAGAAGGAAAACCGCAAATATCAGTCATATAAGGCAGCGAAGGCTAGGATAATCATAGCGACTCTACTATTCTATACACAACTACCATGGCAGCGAATATAACTGCTTTTTTTTTGCTGGAATTTGCAAAAAGCAGCCCCTTGTTTACCCCAACATCTACCAGGGTACACTATCCTATAAACAGGAAATGGGGGAATTCTATGTGGAATGCGGTCTTTTGGGGAGGGGTTTCGGGTTCTGCTGTCCTGCTTGGCGCACTAGCCGCCATCTTCATTCCGATAAAGAAAAACATCATTGGCTATATTATGGCTTTTGGTACAGGTGTATTGATTGGTGCAGCGGCATATGAGCTGCTTGCTGATTCGGTGAGTGATGGAGGAATCTGGCCGACTGCAATAGGATTCATAACAGGGGCCGCCGTATTTACCGCCTTGGATTTTCTTATTTCCAAAAAAGGTGCGGATAAAAGGAAACGGTCCAATAATAACTCTTCGAAGGAAGCGGGCCTAGCCATTTTCATCGGGACGGTGATGGATGCCATACCGGAGTCGATCATGATTGGCGCAAGCTTAATAAGCGGTGGCTCGGTAAGCTGGTTATTGGTCATTGCCATTTTCATCAGTAATATTCCGGAGGGGCTCTCAAGTACAACTGGTCTGCTCAAAAGTGATTATTCGAAGAAGAAGATCATGCTGCTGTGGTTTTCCGTCCTGGTCATTTCGGCACTATCCTCGATGTCGGGCTATCTATTCCTCGATCATGCCCCGGACTATGTCCTGGCAGCGATGGCAGCATTTGCAGGCGGCGGAATCATCGCCATGATTGCCTCAACGATGATGCCTGAAGCATATGAAGACGGAGGAGCGATCACGGGGATATTCACCGCAGCCGGCCTGCTTATCTCTTTAGTTCTGGATTCGATGTGATAACGAAAAAGTGAGATTGTCCCCTTGGAAGGAAAGGGGGCAATTTTTTTGTGTATAAACTCTATCATAGTACGAAATGCATAGGCGAAATAAGGAAATCTACTCTAAGAATAATTGTTGGTGTTAAAATATCATTTCAAATCATACACTCTTCATATAGATTTTAGACATTGAGGAGATGTTAGAAATGAACTTCGAGATGCAAATAGCGAATATGCTGGCTGATAATATAAATGGTTTCATTACATTCGTCCGGGAAAATCATGAAAATGAAAATAATTGCTTTTGTTTAAATAGAGATAAATTGTATCAATTGAAGCTTCTTGTTGAGGAGTTTAAGTTTCAAGTTTTGGCAGATGAACTTAAACGTATTAATCGGTTTACCTGGGATGAAAACTACACGCATTTATTAGTTGATAGATTCAGGAAAGGGATGGGGATCATTGAAGAGTACGTTGAAAACAACTACAGCGATTTATTCATTTTTACTGCTAGACTTTATACGTTGAATAACCTCAGCTTATTATTTTGCAAGGAGGAAGAATCTGGAACATCCCTCCGCGAATAAAAGAAGAGCACATATTATCGTATATAATATGTGCTCTTTTTGTGCGCCCGGCATG
>NZ_JAGGQN010000031.1:0-11868 GCF_018613275.1 Bacillus sp. ISL-4 | reverse complement strand
TGCTACATTTCGGAACATGTTTTTACCTCCCTATCTATGCCAACACTTATCATTCAACCATCCTTATGACTTGCGACACGTTTTCCAATCCTTCAATTTCCTTCATGATATCGCTTTTGATTTTCTGATCGACTTCAATCACCATGAGGGCCATTTGACCTTTTTCTTTTCGTGAAACTTCCATATGTCCAATGTTAATTTCATGATTCGCCAATACTGTCGAAACGGAAGATATGATTCCAAACACATCGTTATGCACGACTAAAATGGCTGGGTTTTCACCCGACAATTTAAGCTTGAACGTATTCAATTCCGTTATTTCTATCGTTCCGCCGCCAATTGAGATCCCAACAAGTTCCAATTCTTTATCTTCGTCGAACAGCCTGATCTTGACTGTATTAGGATGATCCATCACAGTATCCTCGATTGTAAAGGTAACGTCCATGCCGGCTTCTTCCGCAATCGTTAAAGAGGCAGGGATTCGTTCATCATCCGTATCGAAATCCAATATTCCGCCTACGACAGCGACATCCGTACCGTGTCCCCTGTATGTTTTTGCAAAAGAGCCATATAAAGAAATGATGGCTTTCTTCGGTTGCTTTCCGAATAATGTCCGTGCTACTCTGCCAATTCTGGCAGCTCCTGCTGTATGTGAACTTGAAGGTCCAATCATGACGGGACCGATTATATCGAATGCAGATCTGTATTTCATCGTGTAATGCCCCATTTCTGGCAATATATTTTTTAACCGTCTTTTAAGGGTGAATGAAGATCAAAAAAGCGGCATAATTACTATATTAAAATATTTTTATCATTTCTGCAATGAAAACCCTTTCATTGCATATCCCATATTAACATATATTACATAACATACCTACCAAAATATTTATTATTTAACGCGAAACCAATATTTGATTTTTCAGTATATTAAGATAATTAACTTTCAATCATAAATTTGTAGAAAAGCATGAAAAAAGCAGCCACCAGGCTGCTTTCCCTTCTATCTCCTATTTTAACTTGCCTTTTTCTCATCGATGGATTTAGCGGCACCCCAAATTTCGGATGCCCATTCAGGATGGTCGATGAATGGATTGCGGTTATTTTGCCAGTCATGAATGACATTATTGCGATGGCTCTCGAAATCGTCGACTGGATCGAGTTCATTCCATTTCAAAAGTGTCGATAGCTTTCCATGAAGTGGCTTAGGATACGTATTGACTGTATCGGATAATTCAAGATCCAACTCGCCGTCTCCTTCATATCGGACGGCCATGTAAAATAACATCCTTGCTATATCGCCTTTAACATGATCTGGCGGCTCCCATGAATCTGAATCAAACTTACATTCACATCCACTATATGTTTGACCGCCCTCGTCGAAATCAAGGTGGCCCCGTTTACCATTCACTGTTACATCAGCGGGACGGAGGTGATGAAGGTCTGTCCCGGGACCTTTACTTGTCCCAAAATCACCGTGTGACTTTGCCCAAACATGTTCACGGTTCCATTGTCCGGCATTGCCCCCATTCGCGTTCTTCGAGATGGATTTTCCAGAGTAAAGCAAGATGACATTCTGTTTGTTCACCGGGTCTTCATCCGTTTCTTTAAGGGCATTCCACACTTGATCATAAGATAACATCGTATGACCCTTAATAATCGAGTGCAGAACCGCTTTCAATTCCGTTCCCGTTTTTCCAGCAGCCGTTTCGTAATAAGCTTCAAGCGGCTTATCATTCGATACGGTCAACGTGAAACGGGCAACCGCTTCCGATTGCTGGTCCTCAGCCTTGACTGCGACAAGGTATGTTCCAGCTTCATTTGCAGGAAGCGTTAATGTCTGGCCGGTGACTGTACCGATAGTGGATGAAAAGGTAAGTTCATCTCCATCTGGATCTGAGAAGTGCTCACTCAAATCGATGGTGACCTTGGAACCGGCTTTCACTTCTAGATTTTCCAGTTTTTTCGTTACGACTGGCGCATGATTTTCTTTAGGGTCGAAAGGGGAAGCAATCGCTTCCCCCTTCGAATTGACAAACTTGATATTCGATGTGTTGACACCTTCTGTTACCGACCATTTCTGAACATTTTCAGCGCCCCTGATTTCTTTTACATTGGCGTTATCAATGATGACTTCCTTCACCGCCATGCCTCCAAAATCAATGATTGCGCCTTCCTTATCCGGTTTTATCGTCACAGCAGCATTCTTCAGACCAAGGCCTTTGAGTACAGCATATGAACCTTTTAACCAGATACCTTCTTCGATGTTCGATGTTTCGTCAAGATCGATCAAAACACTAGGTGAAGCAATCGTAAGTCTTTTTGTTTTAATGTTTGTTAAATTATACGTTTTTTCTGGAGCAGGAGTTTCAACTCCGCCTGATCCAGATAAAGAGGTTGAGATCAGTACAGGGTCATGATCGCTAGCCCTTCCATGAGCTTCCATGAAGGATGAGTTAATATGGACAATATCGACTTTTGTCGCCTCAGCCATATTATTCGATACAAGGATATGGTCCAGTACTTGTGAATTGCCTTGATATGTGTAAGAATAACGTTTTTCAAAAGGGACTTTCTCGATCATATTGGTTAGAACATTGCCCTTTAATGTTTTAAGCGGAGCCGAAAATTCAAAATCATTAAAGTCTCCAAGCAAGACGACATTCGCTTTGGCATCCTGTGACTTGATATCACTGACAAACCGATTGACGATGGAGGCAATTTGAAGCCTTTGCGTTTCACTTGAAAGGAAAGGAGGCTGGTTTTTGCCGAATAATGGCTGGTCACCGCCCTTGGAATTAAAATGATTGGCCACCACCACTACGCTTTCGCCTTTAAATTCGAATTGAGCGGCTAAAGGCTTCCTGCTTGAAGTGAAGGCGGGATCGGCAGGCTCGATTCGTCCAGGGTTCAAGGTAAGTTTTCCATCTTTGAAGGCCACGGACTGTGTTGCCGTTCCTTTCGTTCCTTCAGTCAATTTGACACGGTCGACATTATATAAAAAGCCTACGCGGATATTCCCGCCGGGTGCCCCGCCATCAAGTTTATCTTCTGGCGCGATATCGATGTATTGATATTGCGGTCCGCCCAGTTCTTTTATTTTGTCGGTTAACTTCTTGGCACTTTGAGCAGAATCCGTTGTCCCGCTATCCGTTGCCCCATCATTATCTTGCATTTCCGTTACGCCGATGATATCGGGTTGTTTAAGATTGGTAATGATGGATGTTGCAATCGTTTCGACTTTAGAATTAGCTGTTTGTGTGGAAAAATTCTCGATATTATAGGAAGCGATCGATAGCTTATCAGCATCCTTCTCTAAGGATGTCACTTCCCGGGTCGTTCCGCCATCCTTTAACGCAGGCAGCTGGGCTTTATCTGCCACTACCCTATAGTTGCTATATCCATAGCTGATGACACCCGTGACCGAGCCATCAAAGAAATCACCCGTTTTCGCTGCAAATGATTCATCATTTATATCCAGGGTTATTCTTTCAGGATTGAAATCCGTTTCCGTTATTTTGACGCCCCCAACTGCAGTCGTCGTTTCCATATTCCCTGGTATCACGACCAATTCACCATAGTCTTGTGGAGCGACCACTTTCGGGTTATATACTTGCACGAGCATTCCTTCCAGACTCTCGTAGAAATCAATGCCGTCTTCGCTCGGATTAAAATCTGTCAATCTATCATCATCGATGTTCTCGGACGGCGGAATGACATCTTTTCCGATGACGATCGGTTCTGGCATCGCTGCAGTGCCAAGCTTTTCAATCGTCGTATTGGTCAATTCAGTTGTTGGCAAATCCGTCGTTTTCATTTCAGCGTATCCTTCGATATACCACTCAGCGACTTTACCTGCCACTTTGACATGATCCCCCGCTTTCAGACCATGTGCTTTGTTGTACACAAGAATTCCCTCGGAAGTCGTTAAGTCCTTATCCGGGTTGGGATCTTGCATATAAAAGTTATTCTCATCCTTTACATTAGTGACGACACCTTCCACACCTGAGACGAGCTGATTTTCATATGATGAAAAATGATTCATCCCCTGAATGTCACGAATCTTCACTTCATTGGTTTTGGTAACGGTATAGGCAAAAGTGAAAACTTCCGATGTCTTATCGTTGACAGCGATTGCCTTGATGACAGTATCTTTCGTTAAAATGATCGGTTCTGTGTACAAGGCACTCGAAGACGTCGGTGCGGATCCATCAAGCGTATAATGGATTTTCGCTTCTTCCCAGCCAGATTCAAGTGATACTTTTGTATTTTCACTAACCGTACCAGGGAAAATATCCGTGTATACGGCTGGTTTGTTCACCAGTTCATAATCTTCAATGCCACGCGGCTTCAATTGATACGTGTCATTGAACTTCGATCCGATTCCGGTTACGGAAATGACATCTCCTACTTTAAAGTTCCTCACGAATTCTTCATAACTCGAACCGGTCCGGTTATCATGGCGAACGATAACAGATTTCCCTTCAGTATCTTCCGCCTTGAATTCGAATGTTCCGTATGTTCCCGATGCCGCCAATTCTGTAATGGTCGCTTTTTCAATGGTGACCAGCTCACCTTGTGTTTCCTCATTGACGCCAGATGCATCAATTTTTTGGATTTCAGGAAGTTCATTCCCGGAAGAAACCACTTCAAGGGTGGTTGGTTGGAATTGCAATTCCTTATTATAAGCGGATACTTTTCCGATTAAAGTAACCTTATCCCCTTGCTTTACATCCTCTGGCCACGAAGAACCATAAACATATAGCCCAGCCGTTTCATCTTGGATATAAAAGCCTTTTCCTCCCCAATAACCAAGTCCCGTGGTGACCACTCCATCGACCTGCACTACATCTTCAGTATTCGTGCGCGCCTCGGCAATGGAGTCCAGAACCTTCACATCAGGCTGTTCAGGAGTTGTTCCTCCATCAGTGATGATCGTGTAATCCGTTGCGGATTTCAGGCCGGGTACTGAAAAGTACTTTTCCAGCTTCCCCGTAATCGTCACCTGAGCTTTAAGTAATTCCGGATGTTCGACCAAATTCAAAGCCGTTCTGATATTTCCGGCTGGAAGCTGGACAGGCATGATTTTCTTAACATCTTTTTCATCCGGACTATCCGCAATACCTATGTTCGTACTTTCAGTAAAAGGCGATGTTTGCTGATAGCTTGTACCGCTTTTAGCTGTACCGACAATATATCCCTTCACCGTCGCCGTTCCGCTGTTATTATTAATCGCGTCCATTACCGATATTGTCCCTTCCGCTTTTGCAGCGGCTGCATTTGGCAAAACCGTTGACAGCACGATCAGTATGGCAAAGAAAAGCTTGCTTATCCCGTTCTTCTTCAAGATCTCAACCCCTCCAACTTTTTTTTCGCAGGCTCAGCAATCATTTGAAGACCGCTTAAAAAATGGTTTCACCATTCACCGTGACACCGCTCATGCTCACGGTCTTACCGTTAAGTCCCGATAAATCCAAATTACCCTCGACCGTAACCCGTGAAAAAGTAAAATTATCCGGAGGAGTTCCTGTTAATGTAAGATTCCCTTTAACCACTGCATTTTCCAATGAAGCGATATCCGTGATGTCTACAAGTACATGACCTTCATGTGTTTTTGGGGCATCAGCCGTTCCGCCAAAGTCTTTAGCCAATACGACAGTCGGGTCTGTATTGCTTCCGGCAACATCTTTAATGCGTCCTTCAATGCTTGGATCGACAGTTTTCAGCCCGCTTACATAATCCCGTAAATTCTCCCAATCAGCGAGTCCGATATCCGTCACCCTTCCTTCTTCATAAGCCTTCTTGAAAACGGTGAATCCATCTCCGCCCTTGGCTGTAAAAGCATTGGTCGCCACGACATATTCCTTCCCTGCATCCAATTCGGAATAGGTTCCATCTTGGCCAAGGACTTCAACCTTTGTGACACGACTGCCTGCTTCCTTCGAACTGTCGTAGCTGAATTTCATTCCGGAAACATGCAGGAAGCCGCCATTTTCCTTAGGAGTGAGGCTTACACTATGCTCTAATGCTTCATTGATTTCTGCACCCGTAAGCTTCATCGTCGCTAACGTATTCCCAAACGGTAAAACGGTTAGGATTTCCCCTAAAGTGATCTCACCTTGATCGATGCCAGCGCGGATGCCCCCGCCATTTTGGAAGGCTATGAGCGTATCCTTATTGAATTCTTTCGCTTTACTTAGCATTCCATCCGTAATTAAATTGCCCAGTTCCGTTTCATTTTTACGAACACTCGGCTTCGTTGCATCTCCTGCATCACGCGGTGTTTCCAAGGCTTTCACAGCTGTTGCACCAGTCTTCGTTTCCTTCAGCTCCTTAATCTTCGAGGAGTATGTTTCGAGCACTTTTACCGCTTCGGCATCATCCTGTTTTTCAGAAAGCTTAATCAGCTTACCGGCTTGTCCGACAATCTTGCCATCCTTATCGAAATTCACATCGATCGTTCCTAAATAGTCGCTATACTGATACCCTTGAACGATGACAGTCGGCTCTTTCGTTTTCCCTTTATCATCTTTGTCAACAACAACGGGGGCGTCTAACTGCGTATGGCTATGTCCGCCCACGATCACGTCAATGCCCTTGACCTTGGAAGCCAATGTTAAATCATTGTCATAAGCCGCATTGTCATCGTAACCAATATGGGATACGGCAACTATCTTATTGACTCCCATGCCTTTGAACGCCTTGACCGCTTTTTCGGCTTCTTCAAGATAGTTTTCGAATTCTATACTTCCAGGACTTGAAATATCTTTCGTCTCTTCAGTTGTAAGCCCGAAGAACCCTACCTTTTGGCCATCCACTTGTTTTACGATCCCATTGTATATCTTCCCTTGTTCTGGCTTACTTGAAATCAAGTCCGAGAATAGCCCCTTGAACTTATCATCTTTGGAGAAGTCCACATTCGAACTGACAAATGGGAACTTTGCCCCTTTAATGAAGTCGGCCAAAGCTTGATGCCCTTCGGCGCTTGATCCCAAATCAAACTCATGATTCCCGAATGTCATGACGTCATATTTCATTAAATTCATGAAGCGAAGATCCGCTTGCCCTTTGAATTCATTAAAATAGAGAGTTCCCGAGAATACGTCACCCGCATCCACCAAAAGAGCTTGCGGCTTACTCTTACGCACTTCCTTAACAGCCGTCACCCTTTTTGCCACGTTGTCCAAGTGGGCATGCGTATCATTCGTATGCATCAAGGAAAGGGTGATCGCCTTCGCTGGATTTTTCAAGGCTTCTTCGGCGGCAGCAACTTTCTTATCCGCCAATGTCATTTTCGCCAGGAATTCCTTTCTGTCCGACTCCTTGATTCCATTTAAATTAATGGCTGCTTTCGCCTTTTTAGCCGCATTTATCTGTTCTTTCGTTTTAAGTTCCCCATTGGCAAGAGCTACATAGGCATTGACCAGTTTTGCCACTTCTTTTTTCTTTTCTGCATATACCGCATCATCATACTTACCTTTCACTTCTTTAACATAGGCATGTATGGCTTTTCCGAGCTTGGATGTTTTACTGACCTTTTTCAACTGCGAAGAAACGGTTTGCATCCGCTTGTCCGCGGTCTTTAAATCACCCTTCTTCACCCAGTAAGCAGCTTTTTCATAGTAGTACGGAACTTTCAGGTCACCGTTCAAAGCTGTTTTGGTCGATTTAGTGAATTTATCGTATAGGAGCTTTTCGATTTTCGCACCGTAAACAGTATCTTTAATATCTTTATCTGCCTTTTTCACGGCTTTATCCAGTGCCTCGTATTGATTCCTGATATCAATTGATTTCTTGGCAAGGATGGCATTCGTAAGGGCGCTAATCGATTTGCCATGTGCAGCTTTTGCTTTCTCAGCCGCTTTATATCCTTTTACATAACCTTCTGAACGAATGATGTACTTATCATAAGCTTCGATTTCTTTGTATTTGGCATCTTTTTCTTTTTTGCTTAACATTGATTTTTTAATGGTAGAGTTGATGTCTTTTTTTGCTTGTTTAGCAGATTTGATTTGTTTTTCAATAGTGGACACTGAAGCGAGTTTAGAAGTGTAGAAATAGGTATCGAATGGTTTTTTGATGGCGGCCTTAGCCGTTTTGATTTTACTATTCAGACTAGTGGCAGCATCAGAAGGTGCCGGCGCTACCGCTACGATCGTTGTCGCAGCCATTATGGTAGCTGATGCAATTTTTACGATTTTCTTTTTCCCCATTATAGTTAATCCCCCCATATGTTATATACTGACATAACATTCTGCTAACTTATCCATATAATTGACACGCTTTTCCAAAAATTAAATCCCGACAAATTTACTTATCCATACACAAATCCACCCTACTTTTTTCCTCTAAAGATTCGTGTATCTCCTATATTACAACAAAATAATCCAATTTTAAAACAAATTTACAATACAATACGGAATATTAACAGAATATTATCATTATATTCACCCCAAAATACCCATTATTCGATAGATGATATATCAATAAAATGATTTAATGGTAAAATAGTTCTAATTCACCTCGTGACCACTCATGGTCTTTATACCTGATTTGTCGAAAAGCAAAAAAAAAGAGAGAGATTAAATCTCTCCCATACTATAGAGGTCTCGGCTAGCCAGTTATTCGGCAGGAGTGTCGCAAATTTCTAAGCAGAAACAACATTACTCCCTTTTTTCAGGTTGGATAATATAGGATCATGCTTAATCGAGTTATTGTTTCCCCTGAATTATGGTAGGCATGCGGTCTGTCAGCTTTGAATCTGATAGAATCACCATTCCTTACTGTATATTCTTCGTTATTTACACGTACAGTCAGTTCCCCTTCAAAAACAGTTATGTACTCTTCCGTTCCTTCCCTATGCGAATCGGAACTTAGGAATCCACCTTTTTCTATCTCGACTGAATATACTTCAAAGCGCTTCTCATCTTCAAAGGGAAAGTGGGGATAAACTCGATATTTGCCGTTATCTTCAGATAAAGTTTGAATTTCACTTTTTAAAACGATTTTTGTATCCGGCTGCGGGCTATTTATCAGTGAAGAAAAAGAAATCTTCAATCCATTGGCTATTTTCCAAATGGTTGTAATCGTCGGGCTCGATCCTCCCCTTTCTATTTGCCCGATCATCGTTTTGCTTACTCCAGTTAATTCTGCAACCTTTTCAAGACTTAATTTCTTACTTTCCCTGATGGCTTTTAAATTGTTAGCAATAATAAAATTTATTTCTTCCATAAAAATGCTCCTTATTTACAATATAACGTCGGCATTGTACAATAAAAGGGAAGTCGTTATAATGTCACTTTTGGTCATTATAGCATACGAAGGAGAGTCAACCATGCATTTACTATCTTTTTTGCTATTTGTTTTCGTTACAAGTTTCACTCCAGGTCCAAATAACATCATGGCAATGTTATTTGCGAACAAGTACGGGTTAAAAAAGACGATTAAATTTTGTTTCGGGGTAGGTGCCGGTTTTTTTGTAATCATGTTATTGTGTAGTTATTTTAATGTTTTGCTTGAAAATTTCATCCCGAAGATTGAATTTATCATGACTATCCTAGGTGCAATCTATATGCTATATCTGGCCATAAAAATCATTTCAAGTTCAAATAAAGCTAAGGACGATAATGATGACAGGAACAACAGTTTTATAGCGGGCATGCTTTTACAATTCATAAATCCAAAAGGCATTCTTTATGGCATCACGGCAATATCGACCTTCATCCTACCTTATCACTCTTCAAATTTCAGCTTACTATTCTTTTCATTATTTCTGGCTTTCGTCGGTTTTATGAGTACGTTCTGTTGGAGTATGTTCGGTTCGGTTTTTCAAACGTTTTTATCAAAGTATAGGAGTCAGTTTAATGTTGTCATGGCTTTGCTATTAGTGTATAGTGCCATTTCGATTCTTGTACAATGAAAAAGGGCAACGGGGGCGGACGTGCTCCCTTTCCGCCGACTGTCTGCCAAGCCTCCTCGGCTAGCCAGTTATTCAGCAGGAGTGTCGCAAATCTCTCCAATCGATTGAGGGTTTCACTAAAATAGACAGCTTTATAAAAAAGCTGCCCATCTGATCCACGTTGCTGTAAAAAAACACCCTACAGTTTCCGTACAATAAATGTATCCCCAAGCAGTTCCCAATTCTGGGGAAAAGGATAACCAAGTACCCAATAACTGAGACCCCTTGACCTATAAATCTTCACCAGGTCGAATTTTGCTTTAGCACTGCGTGCATCCTCAAACCAAACTTCATGTCTGCGCCCCTGATTATCTTTGTACCTATAATAAGGTGATTGAGCTGTCTCGTCATATTTTATTTCTGCATTATATTGGACGGCGCGTCTGATGGCTTCCTGCATGTCGAAAGTCTCTGCTTCCTGCCCCTCTTCATGAGGAATAAGCCAGTCCCGTGCATAAATTTGAAATCCTATGAAGATTTTATTTGTTGGTATAGCCGTTACGGCATAGTCAAGGACACGCTTTATTTCATTAATGGGAGAGATTGCCTGTGGCGGCCCTTTTCGGTAGCCCCATTCATATGTCATCAGCACTACGAAGTCGAGCAGCCGTCCGTGAACTGGATAATCATGTGCCTCAACTAATGCTCCCTTTTGATTGGCGCTAGTTTTTGGGGCAAGGGAGGATGACACAAAGTAGCCCTCAGGATGCAATCGATCCACTGCTCTTTGGAGAAAGCGATTATAGAAATCACGGTCCTCTGATGCTACACTTTCAAAATCGATATTCAATCCACGGTACCCTTTATTTTTCATCGTTTTTATGACGTTGGTTAATAATTTTTCCCCTAAACTTAAATCGGAAAGTATCGTATGTGCAAGCTGTGTTCCCGCTTCCGTTGCGGAAAAATTCGTTATGCACATCATGGGTATGACGCCAGTTGACTGTGCCGCCCGTATCGTCGGGGTGTCATCTATGACTTCTAAGCTGCCATCTTTCCTCATTCTATAACCAAATGGACTTACGTAGGTCAAATCGTAGGCTACATCACGTACCTGCTCCGCACCTACTCGACCATAAACGTTTGTAAAACCATTTACATCAATGATGGGTTTTGGTTTTTGGGGAATCCTTATTATCTGGCCGATATGAATATTGGACGGATCTGTAATCCGATTCATCTGCATAATGGCTTGAACTGTCGTTCCATAACGTCTTGCTATATCATAAAGGGTATCTCGTTCCCTTACGGTATGATAAATAACCGGGATGGTTAGTCTCTGCCCTGGATAGATAGCAGAAGGATTTGTGATGCGATTCGATTGCATGATTTCCTGTACCGCAGTTCCAAACTGATTTGCGATTTTATTTAGAGTATCCCCTTCCTGAACCCTGTACTGAAGATAAGGTTCAGGAATCAAAAGTGCTAGGCCAATCACTAGCTTATCTGGATTTTCAAGGCCATTGATTCGAACAATTCGGTTGGTACTGACACCATATTGCTGGGAAATTCCCCACAAAGAATCCCCCCTTTTCACCACATGGATTTTCACATGCACAGCCCCACTTTCCTTCAAAATATTCCTTTCATTTTATTCCCCAGATAGCCCTAATATGTTTTTTGCGTTCAACATTCCAGTATTCTTAGTTTTTTCGCTCTTATTGTGTATAATTTTTGTTCCCCATTGTGAGCCCGGATTCTTTATGTGAGAAAAACAAGGGAGTGATTTCAGTAGAGTAAAAGAGGTAAACAACTCCCCCAAAGAGGAATCCCGGGAATTCCCGCCTTGATAGATTGGTGGATATGGTTTTTGAATAGGTTTCGGTGCTAAAAATGCTTCCCTAAAAAGCATTACCAGTAACAAACAATCTTTCGTTACCTCTATTAATCTGTTAATCGAGTAGGAGGAGGCG
>NZ_JAGGQN010000030.1:0-82940 GCF_018613275.1 Bacillus sp. ISL-4 | reverse complement strand
GATGGGCGGCCAAAACCCAGGTCAGCCAGGTATGATGATGGGCGGCCAAAACCCAGGTCAGCCAGGTATGATGATGGGCGGCCAAAACCCAGGCCAGCCAGGTATGATGATGGGCGGTCAAAACCCAGGTCAGCCAGGTATGATGTTCGGCCAAAACCCAGGCCAGCCAGGTATGATGGGCGGCCAAAATGGAGGCCAGCCAGGTATGATGGGTGGTCAAAACCCAGGCCAGCCAGGGATGATGCCGGGACAATTTGGTGGTCAGCCAGACATGATGCGCGGTCAGCTTGGTGGTCAGCCGGAAGCTATGTTACCTGGACAAATGGGAGGCCAGCCAGGCCAATTCGGGGGCGTTCGTGCGCCTGATACATTTGGGATACCGACATATGTAGATGAAAGCGATGACTACTAATTATCAAGGAGACAGTGTCTTTAACACTCGTCTCCTCTCTTATTTAAATCGTAAGCCAAAGAATGTCCACCATATTCAAAGCAGTGTCTATTTATTAACTTTTGAAAAGGGTCATCCTATGATCCTTAAAGGATTCGACAGTTTTGAAAAATGGGATCGGCAAAGGGAATTGACTTCTTTGTTAAAACAAAAGGGATTTCATCAAACGTATTATATTCATCAGAATCTAATGCCCTTTCAATTTAAAGGGAAATGGTTTGGCAGTATGGACTATTTTCCGCCAAGCAAGAAAAAATTCAGATACTCCAATAATAAGGACCGCTTAGAGGGCATTCAGTTACTGGAAAGCTTCCATGATGTGTCGGAACATATCTCCATTAACGCTCCTGTGTTCAATCAATCAAAAAAGTGGAAAGAACGCTTATCACTATTTAAAAAGAACTTTTCATATGTTCGCCAATATGTTTCCGAAGATATTATCAAGGAATGGGTTAGATGGGGTGAATGGTCGCTAGAGGGGTTTGATAAAAATCAGTCTTTATGGAATAAGGAAAAGAAAGTCATTATTCATGGTGATTGTGCCCACCATAATTTCTTGAGGAGGGCGGACGGCACATTGACCTTAATCGATTTTGACTTAATGGCGAATGCCCCGAGGTGCATTGATTATTTACAGTATGCAAATCGAATTTCTCCTCATTTGGATGATGCGGCCACCGAACTGTGGGAAGTTCCGCAAATGCAAAGGTATCAGTCAGACCTGGCCTTTTTATATGCTTTAACTTATCCTACCGATATTTTCCGTGAATGGAATCGTCTTAATAAAAGTTCTTCCCAGCTTCATTCGGTCTGGAAAATGACCGTGGAAGGTTTTTCGGAGCGGATGGAGATGAATGAAAAATTGGCGGAAAGGATTTCTTCCCTTAATAGGAATTAAAACGGGATTTTGGCCGTATCTTACAGAGTACATTTTCCGTTCGACACCCATGCTAATTATGAGCGGAATATAGCTCATTCTATTGCAATGGGAGGGTTATTGGTGCAGAAAATAAAATGGGCACATCCGCTTTGTACGGTATTGGCCGCCGTCAGTTTGGTTGGATGTGCTAATAATGATACAGCGGAAAATGAAAATATCACCAATGATACAGGGTACCATAAAAAAGATGCATTGGTACGCAACATCAATTATGAGAATATGGTGCAAGGTTTATACGATAAAGATGATGCGTACAGTAAGAGTGATCGTAACTACCATGGACATGAAAGTAAACCGCTTAAGGCAAAATCATCTTATTATAATTCTTATGAAGGTGCTTTTGCCGATAAAGTAAATGGTATCGCCAATAAAATGGAGCCGGTCATCGATGCCAGGACAATCATCATGAAAGATGAAATGCTGGTAGCCTTGCGGCTTGATGACTACAGCCAAGCAAAAGCTGTTAAAGAAAGAATCAAGACGGAAATCGGACCCCTTACCAATGGCCGTACCCTATATGTAACCACCGATGAAGGTGTCTATTTCAGGACGATGACACTTGATAACAATCTTCGGGATGGCGATACGAGGGAAATGGTCATTTTGGATGCCAATGACATGTTCGATAACCTTAACATTCACGAAAATCACTTGAAATAAATAGTGGGCTGACCCGGTACGGAGTCAGCTCTTTTTGATTTTTTTCTGGTTAATAATCCTTATTTGGGGTCAAACTACATAAAAAGTAAACGCCTTAAGAGGTGAATATATTGATTAATCAACTTAGAATCCAATTTTTCATGACGCTTTTCATATTGCCAATTTGCTTAACCGTTTTTGCCGAAGAAACCGTTCAAAAGGAAAATGATCCTATTGAAAGGAAGGTCATTCTTCAGCGTATGTATCTGGATGGCGAATTAAGTGAAGAGAAATTGACAGAAACAATTTGGTCGATGGAGGACTTTTGGTCAAAATATGAAGGATGGAAAGTGGTCGATCAAAACGAAGAGCAGATTGTCATGAAGAAAATTGAAAATGACATATCGCCGCTTTTAAAAGCGAATGGTTACCTTGGGATGAGGGAAGATGGTACGTTATCCATTTTTATCGGAAGGCCCGAGCATGCCAAAATCATTCATACTTTCTACCAAATAGACGTTGGTAAACTTGAAGCATACAAGCAGGAGGAACTGCAAAAAGGGATTCCGATCATGAATAAAGACCAATATAAACAGCTCATTAAAGAATATGAGCCATATTCGGTAAACTAGGATGGGATGACACCCATCCTCCAGACTGTAGATACACTCGATGAAAATCGGGTTTGTCTGCAGTTTTTTTAGGGTTTGTACAATTTGAACGTTGACTTCAGGCACTCGCTTTCCGCCCTATGCGCCTTTATGCTGCGGTGTCCTCTGGACGCACTTTTCCCGCAGGAGTCGCGCACACCCGTTCCAATACCTTGTTTAAAATATAGATAGAACCCCATTTGTCTACAAACTGTAGGAAGGGATAATACCTCAAATGTAATGAAACGGGATATCCTTCATTGTAAAAGTCTTTGCGTCTACTAAATAACTTTTAATGAACAACACCCCCTTTTTATGATAAAATGAGAGGTACAGCAAAATCAGGGAGAGAATTAATTTGTATGATTATATAAAAGGCAAGGTCGATTATATTGGGCCTGAATACATAGTTGTGGAAAATGGGGGGATCGGATATCAAGTGATGACACCGAATCCTTTTATTTTTTCCGCTCAATACCAGAAAGAAATTCAAGTTTTCTTGTATCATTATGTTCGTGAGGATATGGCCGCATTATACGGGTTTCAGACTCGTCAAGAAAAGGCGTTATTCACAAAATTATTGAATGTAACGGGAATCGGGCCGAAGGGTGCTCTAGCCATATTGGCATCAGGCCAGGTTGATCAGGTGGTACAGGCGATCGAAAATGAAGATGAATCGTTTTTGGTGAAATTCCCGGGAGTCGGAAAGAAAACGGCACGGCAGATGATTCTCGATTTAAAAGGGAAACTTGAGAACATTATTCCGGATGCGTTCCCAAGCTTGTTTAACGAAGGCGTAACGGCTGCACTCAGTCCAAATGGCTATACGGAGGAATTGGATGAAGCCATTCTTGCATTGAAGGCTCTTGGTTATTCTGAAAAGGAAATCCAAAAGGTTGCCAAGAAATTACAGGCTGAAGACATGACGACCGAGCAATATATTAAGAAAGCATTGCAAATGATGTTAAGATAAGGAGTGGCGCAATGGAGGAGAGAATATTCAATCAGGAAGCCGATTTGAACGAACTGTCCTTTGAACAAAGCCTGCGGCCGCAAAACTTAAAGCAATATATCGGACAGGATAAAGTGAAAGCGAATTTAAGTGTATACATCGAAGCGGCAAGGATGCGTGAAGAAACGCTCGATCATGTACTTTTATATGGACCGCCTGGTCTTGGAAAGACGACGCTTGCCGTCATCATCGCCAATGAAATGGGTGTAAATATCCGCACGACTTCCGGCCCCGCCATTGAGCGGCCAGGAGATCTGGCGGCCATTTTGAGTGCACTTGAACCAGGTGATGTATTGTTCATTGATGAGATTCACCGTCTTCCACGTGTCGTTGAAGAAGTGCTATATCCGGCTATGGAGGACTTCTGTCTGGATATTGTAGTCGGTAAGGGACCGGAAGCCCGTTCGATCAGGATCGACTTGCCGCCGTTCACCCTCGTAGGGGCCACGACGCGTGCAGGCTCATTGTCTGCACCGCTCAGGGACCGTTTTGGTGTCTTGAGCCGTCTTGAATATTATACGGAAAACCATTTGACTGATATCATCATCCGCACAGCAAGAATCATGGATACGGAGATGGATGATCAAGCAGCAGCCGAGCTTGCAAGAAGGTCAAGGGGCACCCCGAGAATTGCCAATCGGCTTTTACGGAGGGTCCGGGATTTCGCCCAGGTGCGCGGGGATGGTACGATAACGGCCGAGCTTGCCGATTATGCGCTTGAATTAATGCAGGTCGACCGTTTAGGACTCGATCATATTGACCATAAATTACTTAAAGGGATCATTGAAAAATTCCGTGGCGGACCAGTGGGTCTTGAAACGATTGCGGCAACGATTGGCGAAGAGGCACATACGATCGAAGATGTGTATGAACCATATCTGTTACAAGTCGGTTTTCTTCAGCGTACCCCAAGAGGCCGGATGGCAACACAGCTAGTATATGAGCATTTCGGCATGGAGATGCCTGAATGATGAATATACCAAAAATGGTTATGATTTTGGGAGTAATTATATTCGTGATTGGTTTTGCGATGAAATATATTCATCTCGGCAGGCTGCCGGGAGATATTTTTCTGAAAAAGGGGAATACGACGTTTTACTTTCCTATCGTTACATCAATCATCGTCAGTGTTGTGTTGTCCGCCATTTTTTATTTGATCGGCCGTTTTAAATAATGATTACAGCTTGATAGACAAGTAAGGAAGTGGAACAGATGAAATTGGATATGTTTGATTTTCATTTACCGGAGGAACTGATTGCCCAAGTTCCTTTGGAAGATAGGGAATCCAGCAGATTGATGGTGCTGGACAAAGAAACCGGTAAGCTACAGCATGATGTATTCAGCCATATCACGGAATATATTAAACCTGGTGACTGTCTTGTGTTAAACGATACGAAAGTACTGCCGGCACGGCTATACGGCAGTAAAGAGGAAACAGGTGGAAAAGTAGAAGTTTTGCTGTTGAAACAAGAACATGATGATGTATGGGAGACACTTGTAAAGCCAGCGAAACGCATTAAAGAAGGCACGACAATCATCTTTGGCGATGGTAAGCTGAGTGCCGTCTGCACAGGTGTACTTGAACATGGCGGTCGAATCCTAAAGTTTCAATATGAAGGTATCTTTTATGAGATATTAGAGGAACTTGGCGAAATGCCGCTGCCACCATATATCAAGGAACAGCTCGACGACCAAGACCGCTATCAAACGGTATATGCGCGTGAACGCGGGTCGGCTGCAGCCCCAACGGCAGGGCTGCACTTTACGGAGCATTTGCTTGAGAAACTTAAAGGCATGGGCGTTCATATCGCTTTTATCACGCTTCATGTTGGACTAGGTACGTTCCGACCTGTCAGCGTGGACGATATTGACAGTCACGAAATGCATTCGGAATTTTACCAAATGACGGAAGGCACAGCTAGATTACTGAATGAAGTGAAAGAAAAAGGCGGGAAAATCATCACGGTCGGCACTACGTCCACAAGGACATTGGAAACGATTGCGTCCCGTCATGATGGAGTTTTTAAGGAAGAGAATGGCTGGACGAGCATCTTCATTTATCCTGGTTATGAGTTCAAAGGGATCGATGCGATGATTACGAACTTCCATTTACCGAAATCAACTTTAATCATGCTTATTTCTGCACTTGCAGGCAGGGAGCATGTCCTTCATGCCTATGAAACGGCAGTGGAAGAAAAATACAGGTTCTTTAGTTTTGGCGATGCGATGTTAATTAAGTAATATAAGAGTGATATGCTCTTGAAGGGAGTTATTGCGTTGACTGCAATACGATATGAGTTAATCAAAACATGTAAACAGACAGGGGCTCGGTTAGGCCGGGTTCACACGCCGCATGGTTCTTTTGAAACGCCGGCATTTATGCCGGTTGGAACGATGGCTACTGTCAAAACGATGTCCCCGGAAGATTTGAAACAAATGGGGGCAGGCATCATCCTGAGCAATACGTACCACTTATGGCTGCGTCCGGGGCATGAAATCATCAAGGAAGCTGGCGGATTGCATAAGTTCATGAACTGGGATCGGGCGATTTTGACGGACTCCGGCGGCTTTCAAGTCTTCAGTTTGAGTGAATTCCGTAAAATTGAAGAAGAGGGCGTACATTTTAGAAACCATATCAATGGTGATAAATTATTTTTATCTCCGGAAAAAGCGATGGAAATACAAAATGCACTTGGCTCTGATATTATGATGGCATTCGATGAATGTCCGCCATTCCCGGCAACCGAAGAGTATATGAAGAAATCGGTTGAACGGACATCACGCTGGGCAGAACGCTGCTTGAATGCGCATGAGCGTCCAAAAGATCAAGGGTTGTTCGGTATCGTTCAGGGTGGAGAGTTTGAAAATCTTCGTAAACAAAGTGCGAAAGACCTTGTCTCCCTTGATTTCCCGGGTTATGCTATTGGAGGACTATCTGTTGGGGAACCGAAGGATATCATGAACCGTGTCCTTGAATTTACAAGTCCATTACTGCCAACTAACAAACCGCGTTACCTAATGGGAGTCGGTTCACCGGACTCATTGATTGATGGTGCGCTCCGCGGCGTCGATATGTTTGATTGCGTACTCCCTACACGTATTGCACGTAATGGTACGTTGATGACAAGCAATGGCCGACTGGTTGTGAAAAATGCGAAGTATGCCCGTGATTTTGGTCCAATAGATGAAAATTGCGATTGTCATGTTTGTAAAAATTATAGCCGGGCTTATATCCGCCATTTGATTAAATGTGAAGAAACCTTTGGTATTCGTCTTACGACTTATCATAATCTTCATTTTCTGTTAAACTTGATGGAACAGGTCAGACAAGCTATTCGAGAAGATCGCCTTGGAGACTTTAGGGAAGAGTTTTTTGAACAATATGGTTTCAATAAGCCAAATGCAAAAAACTTCTAATTCCATAAATATTTTAAAGAATGAAAGGAGTGAAGAAAAATGGGTAGTTTAACACAAATACTTCCGTTAATTTTAATGTTCGTATTGTTCTATTTCTTATTAATCCGTCCGCAGCAAAAACGCCAGAAGACTACGCGAAACATGCAAAGCAGTTTGAAAAAAGGTGATAAAGTTGCAACTATCGGCGGCATGCACGGAACAATCGATGCAATCGATGAATTGCAAATTGTCATTAAATCACCAGACGGTTCAAAGCTTACATTTGACCGTGCTGCCATCCGTGAAATTACGGAAAGCGCACCGAATAAAGAAGTATCCGTATAAGACAAACGAAAACCGGGCCATGTGCCCGGTTTTTTTGCTGTGTTTTTTAATCGGTGCGGGAGTCGGAACTCATGTTGACCCCAAGCACGCCGCCCATCATGGCCGTAATCACAAAACAGCCATAGTATATCCATTGCTTGATGGTGAAAAGTGCATCGTGACCTAAATATTGAAAAAGGAACACGACCAACAGATAAAGCAGCCCAGTACTCCCGCCCAAGAATAGTCCTTGCCTTTTCCCTTTGCCTCCTGAAATGAATCCACCAATGAACAGCGATAAAAAGGACACGATCATGATCACGTATGTCAGGGATGATTCCGTCAGTGAAGTAAAACGAAGAAGGATGGAAACGATTAAACTAGCAATCATCACTATGGCAAAGATGGAGCCTACGCCATAAATTACGGCGACACTCATTTTTTTAGTTTCGATGGGTATTCCTCCTTTTTGAAAGGCTGATACGTATAGCCTGTTTATGTGTTTGTACAAGCATATTCCCGATATCGAACCTTTAGACCAGGTTTAAGGAGCTTCCCGCAAAATTAGAAAAGAATATGGAGTAATATTTCAGTTCCCAAGCCATGCTATGGATGAAGGATGTGGTATTGAAGTGGATATCCTGGCTATTATTTTTAGAACAACAGTGATCTATCTAGTCATCTTAATCCTTTTTCGAATGATGGGTAAGCGGGAAGTTGGGGAATTGAGCATTCTTGATTTAGTGGTATCCATCATGATCGGGGACATTGCCGTTCTATCCTTTGAAGATTTGGATAAACCATTTTTCAGGCAAATCATTCCGATGTTCGTTCTTGCTTTCATCCAAATAATATTGGCTTTCATTTCATTGAAAAGCATTAGATTTCGAAACATCGTGGACGGTACGCCGCAGATCATCATCAATCAAGGGAAAATAGATGAAAAAGCGATGCGTAAGCAACGATATACTTTCGATGATTTATTGACCCAGCTGCGAGAACAGGGAATTAGTGATTTAAATGAGGTGCAATTCGCAATCCTCGAATCTACCGGGAAGCTTTCGATCATCAAGAATACCAAAGGCAAAAGGTCTAAAACCAAGGAAACACCATATCCCCTTATAATTGACGGGGAGATACAGGAGAGGAATCTCGATAGAATTGGCAAAAATCATTTTTGGCTCCGGCACCAGTTGAAAAGGCTGGGAGAAACGAAGATTAAAGAGATTTCGATTTGTGGGTACATAGATGGCCAATTTTATATCGATAAAAATGAAACGAAGAAATGACCGAAGCCTTTTAATGCTTCGGTTCATTTTATTTCCAAGCGAATTTTGATAAAAAGCCGCCCACTACAGGAATCCTGATCAGATCCGCCTTTTTTATGCTGCCGGTCATGAGCAGGAAAAATGTGAATAGCATGATAACGACCGTCACGGAAAAAATAAGCCTTGTGCCAAGTGGCAGTGAGGAAAGCGGGAATTGATAAAGATAATAACCGCCCCATCCTGAAATTAAAGCAAGGACCAGAGCTGATATATAGCTGCGGAAATGAAGCGTGAAAGGGACAACCTTCAGCACGGTTGAAAAATGCAGGAAGGTAACGAGCATCGTACCGACAGCTATCCCGATTGCGGCACCCATGATCCCGAAACTTTCCTTTGACGCCAGCAGCCAGATCACACCGATTTTAAGGATGTTCCCAGCCAGGCTGTTGAACATTGCGGCCTTTGCAAGATCCAGTGCTTGCAGCATGGATTGCAGCGGATATTGAAAGTAATAAAGGATGAAAAAAGGTGCCAGGAATTTAATGAAAACAGCCGCATGCGAAGAGCCATACATGACTTGTAAAATCGGTTCGGCAAAGATGAACAGAATGACGATAGCTAAACAGCCTGTAATAAAGGTAATTTTCAGGGCCTGCTGAAGCCTGTGTTCAACGAGTAAAAAGTTTCCGGTCGTACGGGCTTCACTCACTGCCGGGACAAGTGCCGTCGCCAACGATGATGTAACGAAAGATGGAAGCATGAGCAAAGGCAGTGCGTACCCTGTCAGCTCACCGTATTGACTGGTGGCTGCGGCCGCGGTGACTCCGGCGATTGCCAAACTTTGGGCGACCACTATCGGTTCGAAAAACCACGAAACCGATCCGATCATCCTGCTACCGGTGGAAGGAAGGGCGATCCCCATCAATTCCGTGAACGTTCCCTTTCCGGATTTGACATTCTTGAAGAAACCCTTTCTGAACTTAAAATGTTTCTTTATTTTAAAGCTGGTCAATAAGTAGATGAGAGATACAAGTTCACCGATAATCGATGCGAACATCGCGCCGGCTGCAGCATATTCAATTCCATATGGCAAAAAGGCCTTCGTCAGGACGGCTATGAAAGTGATTCTGGCCACCTGTTCGATAACTTGTGAGAAAGCGAAGGGCTTCATATTTTGCTTGCCTTGGAAATAACCGCGCAGTACGGATGAGATGGCGATGATCGGTACGATAGGGGCAATCGCCATGAGCGGCCATACCGTCCGTTCATCAGTGAAAAGGTATTCTGAGAGAACCGGCGCGAAAAGCAGCATCGCTGGAGTGAAAATCATCGAAAGAGTAAAGGTGCAGGCCAAAGAGACGACAAGGATTTTCTTGATTTTCCGCTCATCACCCCTGGCATTGGCCTCAGCCACGTATTTCGAAATGGCGATTGGCAGGCCTAACTGGGTTATGTTCACGACGAGAAAGAGGGTCGGTAAAGCCATCATATATAAACCAACGCCTTCTTCGCCGATGAAGCGGGCGATGACAATGCGGTTAATGAAACCAAGAACCCTTGTAATCAGGCTTGCGATTAATAATATCAGCGTCCCTTTTAAAAATTTGGACATTGAACTCCCTCCCTGCCTTCTCAAAAAAGCGGTTATGCTATACAATTATCTATATGCTTGTACTTGGACAAAGCATGACAAAAGTGTTTGTTTGCGTTCTAACAAATGATCGAAATCCTTCTAAGAAAATGCGCATTTATTTGAGAATCATTTTTACTGGAGGCAAAGTGATGGCAAAAAAAAATCATCCCTATCAAAGGTATTATCTAAAGGTACGTCCATTTTTGAAGAGCAAGCGTGAGGAATTCCAAATGGTCGGATTGAATGCCGTAACGGAGGAAGACATTTGGGGAACTTTAACCAAAAATAAATGGAAGCGTCCGCAGGAAAGCATTCACCTTCATGAACTTGTCGCAGATATCGTGACATTTTCGAGCAACCAGTTCATGACCTTCCAAATGGTTGAAGCATATAAATCACCAAACCTATTAGAGCCGCTTTCTGAAGAAGAACTGAAGGAACTTTTTAAAGAATAACGCAAAGATATACTTAAATTGACAGCTGTTTGTATATGACTCATAATAGATATGGTTATGCTTTTTTTGGAAAAAGCAGGGAAGCTGTGTCCTTTTTCTCAAGAAGCAAAGGGTATGCAGTTATCATCTAAACTAAAAATGACAGTTTTTTTAACTTCAGGAACAGGCGTATTATAGAAAGGGGCCTACTACATAATGGTAAAAAGAAGCAGGATCGTTGCGTTTTTTCTAATCGCACTATTGATTTTCGCAGCGATGGGGACGACTTCAAAAGGAATCCTAAAGGATATCAAGCTGGGTCTTGATCTTCAAGGCGGTTTTGAAGTGTTATATGAAGTAAAACCGCTGTCTGGGGAAAAGATCACCCCGGATGTTTTACGGGCTACAGTAAGCTCGCTTGAGCGGCGTGTCAATGTTTTGGGCGTTAGCGAACCCAACATTCAAATCGAAGGGAAAGACCGGATCCGCGTTCAATTGGCTGGAGTCAAAGACCAAAACAACGCTCGCGAAATCCTCTCGACACAAGCTAAATTATCTTTCCGTGACTACAACGATAAGGAAATGATGACCGGTGCCGACCTTAAAGAAGGCGGCGCGAAACAAACGTTCCAAGATAATAAACCGGTTGTCGAAGTCACATTGAAAGACGTAAATAAATTTAAGGACATCACTCAAAAAATATCCTCGATGCCAAGTCCGACTAATGTACTTGCAATCTGGTTGGATTTCGAGGAAGGAAAAGATTCCATCAAGGATACAGCCTCACAGGACAATATGATATCCGCTCCGGCTGTCAGTGAAGTTTTCAATACGAAGAAGGTGTATATTACCGGTCAATTCACGGTGGAAGAAGCGAAAGAGCTTGCAGCCCTTCTGAATGCAGGTGCTTTGCCTGTAGATTTAAAAGAAAAGTATTCCACTTCTGTAGGTGCCCAGTTCGGTGCAGGTGCACTGCATGATACTATTTTTGCAGGAATCATCGGAATTGCACTTGTTTTTATCTTCATGCTTGTGTATTACCGCTTCCCGGGATTCATTGCAGTCGTCACTTTAAGCATATACCTTTTCTTGACGCTTTTAGTGTTTGATTGGATGAATGCGGTCCTTACGCTGCCTGGTATTGCAGCATTGGTACTCGGGGTCGGGATGGCTGTAGATGCCAATATCATAACCTATGAGCGAATCAGGGATGAATTGAAACTTGGCAGATCGGTTAAAGCGGCTTATAAAGAAGGTACCAAGAATTCACTTGCTACAATCACGGATGCCAACTTAACGACCCTGCTGGCTGCGGCTGTTCTGTTCTATTATGGAACAAGCTCGGTTAAAGGGTTTGCCACCACTTTGATCATTTCGATTTTAATGAGTTTCATTACAGCCGTCTATGGTACACGCCTCTTCATGAGCCTGTGGGTGAATAGCGGGTTCCTGGACAAACGTGCATCGTGGTTTGGCGTGAAGAAGAAATACATTCACGATTTATCCGAGAAAATGAATTTAATGTCATTGCCAACACGCTTTGATAAAATCGATTTCGTCAAACATCGGAAAGTTTTTTATGGCCTTTCAATCGGTGTCACCATTATCGGGATCATTTTCCTGCTCGTCTTCAGATTGAATCTTGGGATTGATTTCACGAGCGGTACCCGAATCGAGATTGCGTCCAAAGACGTCTTGACGACTCAGCAAGTCAAAAGCGAAATGGGCAAGGTCGGCATAGATGAAAAGGATATCAAGGATGTCAGGCTCGCTGGAAAAGAAAATAAAAATGCTGTCGTTCGGACAGTCGGTGTCCTCGATAAACAGGAAATCGCTGAATTGAAGGACCATTTCAAGAAGGATTACGGAGCGGAACCGAATGTCAGCACCGTTTCGCCGACAGTCGGAAAAGAGCTTGCGAAAAATGCCATGTTTGCGTTAGCGATCGCATCAATCGGAATCATATTGTATGTATCGATACGATTTGAATGGCGAATGGCCGTACCTGCCGTGGTCGCGCTCATACATGATGCCTTCTTCATCATCACGATTTTCAGCTTGCTCCGGCTCGAAGTGGATATCACCTTCATTGCTGCGGTTCTGACGATCGTCGGTTATTCGATCAATGATACGATCGTAACCTTTGACCGTATTCGTGAAAACCTGCGCTTCAGCCGTAAAATCAAAACCGTCGAAGAACTTGAGAACATTGTGAACATCAGTATCAGGCAAACTTTGACGAGATCCATTAACACGGTTCTGACCGTTCTCATCACGGTCATCGCGTTGATGATCTTCGGCAGTGAAGCTATCCGTAACTTCTCCATTGCCCTGTTTATCGGTTTAATATGCGGCGTGTATTCATCGCTATTGATCGCTTCCCAATTCTGGCTTGATTTGAAAATCAGGGAATTGAAGAAGAAAGGTCCGCTGAATACCGCGAAAGAAAAGAAACAAAGTCTTGAAGGACAAGTTTAATATGTGAGAGGGGGCTGGCATGATGCCAGCCTTCTTTTTATTTAACTAAGCTTATCGAACAGGGAATTACAGCCAATTATGAGTTTAAAATAAAATTGAAACTGGTATATTCGTTTTGTATAATGAGTAAGTTGAGGGGTGAATAAATGTTAAAGCCAAAAACCCGGTGGAACTTACGAACTGCCGATGAAAACAAAGTTGCTGTACTAGCTGAAGAGCTTCATATCACACCTTTGGTTGCAGCCCTGCTTGTGAATCGAGGCCTGGATACGATTGAAAGTGCCCGATCATTTTTATTTGTAAAAAATCAAACTTTTCATGATCCATTTTTATTGAAGGATATGGATAAAGCGGTATATAGAATAAGAGAAGCGATTCAAAATGGAGAAAAAATACGTATATTCGGTGATTATGATGCGGATGGCGTGACATCGACCACAGTGATGATGACGGCGCTGACGAGATTGGGGGCCGATGTTGACTTTTATATCCCGAATCGGTTTACAGAAGGATATGGTCCGAATCCGATGGCATTCCGCCTTGCAGCCGAGCAAGGGGTGAAGGTATTAATAACCGTCGATACCGGAATTTCTGCAGTCGATGAAGCGAAACTTGCCGGCGAGCTTGGCATGGATTATATTTTGACCGACCACCATGAACCGGGACCGGAACTGCCTGAGGCATTGGCAATCATCCATCCTAAACTTGAGGACAGTTCCTATCCATATAAAGAGCTTGCCGGAGTAGGGGTCGCATTTAAGCTGGCACACGCCTTGCTTGGGGAATTGCCTGAGGATTTGCTTGAGATAGCAGCAATCGGTACGATAGCGGATTTAGTGCCTTTACAAGGGGAAAACCGCGTCATTGCTGCGAAAGGGATCGAGCAGTTACGTTTGACGCGCCGCCCGGGACTTGTTGCCTTAATGAAAGTGGCGAATGTTCAGCAGGAAGCATTGAATGAAGAATCGATTGGCTTTGCGATGGCACCGCGGATCAATGCTGTCGGGCGCCTTGGAGATGCTGACCCCGCTGTCGATTTATTGATGTCCACAAACCTGGAAGAAGCAACGGAACTTGCCAATGAAATCAATGATATCAATAAAGAGCGGCAGGAAATGGTTGCGGCAATGGCGGAAGAAGCGATTGCTGAAGTCGAGGAGAACTTCCCGCCGGAGTCCAATGGCGTGCTCATCATCGGCCGGGAAGGCTGGAACGCCGGAGTTGTGGGGATTGTGGCCTCTAAACTTGTTGAACGCTTTTACCGGCCGACGATTGTATTGAGCTATGACCGGGAAAAGGGATTAGCTAAAGGTTCTGCTCGGAGCATCGCCGGTTTCGATCTATTTCAAAGTCTTTCCGCCTGCCGTGAAATGCTGCCTCATTTCGGTGGACATCCGATGGCTGCTGGAATGACCTTGAAAATTGAAGATGTTCAGGAGCTCAGGGACCGCATGAACTCGATTGCGAAGGAACAACTGAACGAAGAGGACTTCACACCCATTACAAACTTGGACGGAGCAACGACTTTAGCTGAAGTTTCCATTCAAACGATTCAGGAAATGAGCTTGCTGGCGCCATTTGGGGTTACGAATCCTAAACCGAAGATTTTGATAGATTCCGTCCAGCTTTCAAGTGTCCGCAAAATTGGTGCCAACCAAAATCACTTGAAGGTCCAGCTGGAAGATGGTGAAAATCACAAACTTGACGGTGTGGGCTTCGGTCTCGGTCATTTTGTCGATGAAATAGCTCCGCACGCTGAAGTTTCGGTTATTGGTGAGCTTTCCATCAATGAGTGGAATAATATGAAAAAGCCCCAAATCTTTGTCCAGGATGTCTCGGTAAACCATTGGCAGTTATTTGATTACCGCGGCAAGGGACAGGCAGAGAAGTGGCTTGCCGACATTCCAGTACAAAACCGGAAGATCGTCATTTTCTCGGAAGATATTTATCGCAGATATCCATTTTTGCAAAACCATCCAGATCTTGTTCATATCAAGAGTGAATTGGATGCAGAGCAGCTCGACTGCTTCGAAGGTCATTTGGCATTTATGAACATGCCGCCGTCCAGGGAATATTTGAAACGGTTGATTGCCAATAAGACCCCTTCGCGTATCTACGCTCACTTTTCCCATGAACAGGACCATTTCTTAAGTACGATGCCAACAAGGGATCATTTTAAATGGTTTTATGCCTTCCTTGCCCAAAAGGGTCCGCTTGACGTGAAAAGATATGGTGATGACCTGGCCAAATATCGCGGCTGGTCAAGAGATACCGTGGATTTCATTTCTAAGGTGTTTTTTGAGCTTGATTTTGTTACAATAGAGAATGGGTTAATTATGCTCACAACCAATGCGAAAAAACGCGATCTCAGTGAATCTGAATCGTTTACAAGAAAGAAAGAGCAATTTGAGCTTGAACAAGAGCTTGTTTATTCTTCCTATCAGCAATTATTCGATTGGTTCAATCATTATTTAGTTCATGAGGCAACAGACCATGAGGAGGAAACAAAGCAATGGATTTAAAGCAATTTGTAACAATTGTGCAAGACTGGCCAAAACCGGGTATTGTCTTCAAAGATATTACAACATTAATGGATAACGGCGCAGCTTATAAATACGCAACAGACCAAATCGTCGAGTACGCTCGCGATAAAAATATCGACTTGGTGGTCGGGCCGGAAGCACGCGGATTCATTATCGGATGTCCAGTTGCATACTCATTGGAAGTGGGCTTTGCGCCAGTGAGAAAAGAAGGAAAACTTCCACGTGAAACGATAAAAGTCGAATATGGATTAGAATATGGCAAGGATGTATTGACAATCCATAAAGATGCCATTAAACCGGGACAGCGTATCCTGATTACGGATGATTTGCTTGCTACCGGGGGAACAATCGAAGCGACGATCAAATTGGTTGAACAGCTTGGCGGAATTGTAGCCGGGATTGCATTCCTTATTGAATTGACCGATTTGGATGGTAAAGATAAATTAGACGGCTATGATGTCTTGACATTAATGAGCTTTTAATAAACGAGAGCACTCTTACTAGGGTGCTCTTTTTCTGTTTTTACTCATTTTAGCTGGATTTTGTCGAATTTCCAGTGAAAAAATGCACTATTCTTAATAAAATACACGTTTAACTCTTTACATCCTTGCCTTTTTTTTCGATAATAGTAATAATAAAGAGTTTTTCTGCTAATAAGTTTATTTGCACTTTATCCGTTTAAGCGGATTTATTTTTTTTCGCAAAAATTGTCACGTTTTGCAGAATAAAGGGAAGTGCTACCAATCATACTCAATCCGGATCATATCCGGTGGCAGTTAAAGTGGGGTTAAGGTGATTAAATGGCTAATGATCAAATATTGACTGCCGAGCAGGTTGTGGAACGGGCCAGCTTATATCTTCAGCCGGAAGAAGCTGAATTTATCCATAGAGCGTTTAAGTATGCAGAGTATGCTCACCGAGAACAATTCCGTAAATCGGGAGAGCCGTATATTATTCATCCGATTCAAGTGGCGGGCATTCTGGCTGATCTTGAAATGGACCCTGCAACCATTGCGGCAGGTTTTTTACATGATGTTGTGGAAGACACGGAGATCACTTTGAAGGATATTGAAGAAAATTTCAGTCCTGAAGTCGCCATGCTTGTGGATGGCGTGACCAAGTTAGGGAAAATCAAATACAAATCACAGCAGGAGCAACAGGCGGAAAACCATCGGAAAATGTTCGTGGCGATGGCCCAGGATATACGGGTCATCTTGATCAAGCTTGCGGACAGACTGCATAATATGCGGACATTGAAACATTTGCCGCAGGAAAAGCAGAGAAGGATATCGAACGAGACGCTGGAAATCTTCGCACCGCTTGCCCATCGTCTTGGTATCAGCACGATTAAATGGGAACTGGAAGATACTGCACTAAGGTATTTGAATCCTCAGCAGTATTACCGAATCGTCAACCTGATGAAGAAAAAGCGTGCAGAACGTGAAAACTATCTGGAAGAAGTCATTGATGAAGTGCGTAAAAACGTTGAGGAAGTCAACATTAAGGCTGACCTATCTGGCAGGCCGAAACATATATACAGCATTTATCGCAAAATGGCTTTGCAGAATAAGCAGTTCAGCGAAATTTATGATTTGCTTGCAGTTCGGATCGTCGTCAATAGCATAAAAGATTGTTATGCCGTTTTAGGGATCATCCATACATGCTGGAAGCCGATGCCTGGCCGATTCAAAGACTATATCGCGATGCCGAAGCCGAATATGTATCAATCACTCCATACGACGGTGATCGGACCGAAAGGCGATCCGCTGGAAGTGCAGATCCGTACTTCCGATATGCATCGCATTGCCGAGTTCGGGGTTGCCGCGCACTGGGCTTATAAAGAGGGAAAAGATGTCGGTGAACAGCCTTCACTGGAAGAAAAATTGACATGGTTCCGGGAAATTCTTGAATTCCAGGATGATGCGACTAATGCCGAGGAATTCATGGAATCCCTTAAAATAGATCTTTTTTCTGATATGGTATTCATTTTCACTCCAAAAGGCGATGTCATTGAACTGCCATCAGGATCCAACCCGATTGATTTCGCTTACCGGATTCACTCGGAAATCGGAAATAAAACGATTGGTGCCAAAGTGAACGGGAAAATGGTACCGCTGGATTATAAACTGAAAACTGGCGACATCATAGAAATCTTAACATCGAAGCATTCATATGGTCCAAGTCAGGATTGGCTTAAGCTAACGCAAACATCTCAAGCGAAAAATAAAATCCGCCAATTTTTCAAGAAGCAGCGCCGGGAAGAAAATATCGAAAAAGGCAAAGAGCTTGTTGAAAAGGAAATCAAGGATATGGAGTTCGACCTGAAGGAAATCCTGGCTGCCGAGAATATCAGGCGTGTTGCGGATAAATTCAACTTCCTGAATGAAGAGGATATGTATGCAGCAGTCGGATATAACGGAATAACAGCCCTACAGGTAGCTAACCGCCTTACCGAAAAATGGCGTAAGCAGAAAATGGTCGAGCAAGAAGCAGATATTTCTGAAGCGGTAGCCGATCTGAAAACCTTCTCCAATACATCTAAAAAACGTGACTCAGGCGTACAGGTACCGGGGATTGATAACCTGCTTATCCGTTTATCACGCTGTTGCAACCCAGTTCCAGGGGACGAAATCGTTGGTTATATAACCAAAGGCCGTGGAGTTTCAGTTCATAGACAAGATTGCCCGAACCTGGATAGCGGGGATGCCGATCATCGCCTCGTACCGGTTGAATGGGAAAGTACGATTAATGAACGCAAGGAATACATCGTAGAAATTGAAATCAGCGGCTATGACCGTCGCGGCTTATTAAACGAAGTGCTGCAAGCCGTCAATGAAACCAAGACCAACATTTCAGCGGTCTCGGGTAAATCCGACAGGAATAAGGTGGCGACCATTCACATGTCGATTTATATTCATAACATTGCCCATTTACAAAAGGTCGTCGACCGCATAAAACAAATTTCAGATGTTTATTCCGTCAGAAGGATAATGAACTAAGGAGTTTTTATTGCCATGCGTGTTGTTTTACAACGTTCCAAAGCGGCAAAAGTCGTTGTCGCAGACCAAATAATCGGGCAAATAGACAGCGGGCTCGTCCTGTTGGTTGGTATCACCCATGGGGATACCATCGATGACGCCGCCTATTTGGCCGATAAGATTGTCAATCTAAGAATATTTGAAGATGAAAATGAAAAGATGAACCATTCACTATTGGATGTGGGAGGTTCGATTTTATCAGTTTCACAATTCACCTTATACGGCGATTGCCGTAAAGGCCGTCGCCCCAACTTCATGGACGCCGCCCGTCCTGAAGAGGCGAATGAATTATATGAAGCATTTAACGAGGAACTCCGCAAGAAAGGCGTCCATACGGAAACAGGTCAATTCGGTGCCATGATGGATGTTCAGTTTACAAATGACGGTCCCGTTACATTAATACTTGAAAGCAAAAAATAACCTGCTGCGGCAGGTTTTTTTGTTGGGGTAAGAGCAGAAAAGCCCGCTTCGATGCGAAGCGGGCTTTTCTGCTCTTTATTTAAAATACCGCGCCAATCCATTATAGATGGCCGATGTGACTTTTTCTTGATACTCATTCGATGTTAACGTCAATTCTTCCACTGGATTACTTAAATAACCTAGTTCAATGAGTGTAGCTACCCGTTTATTTTCACGGATAACATGAAAATTCCCGTATCGTGATCCACGATTGGGCACCTGCATGGTAGAACCAAGTGAATTGGCCAGTGTAGCCGCCAATGCACGCTGATAGTCATGATAGTAGTATGTTGTTATCCCGCTGGTGATCTGGTCCTTGGTGCTATCATAATGGAGGCTGATGAAAGCATCCGCGTTATGTATATGTGAAGTGCTGACCCGGGAAGGGAGTGGAACATAGGTATTTCCGCTTCTGGTCTGGATCACTTTAGCTCCTGCCGCCTGAAGTTTGTCCCGCAGCAATTCTGCCGTTCGAGTCGTCAGGTTTTTCTCAAGTGTTCCACCGACGCCGATTGTACCGCTATCCCTGCCGCCATGTCCGGGATCGATCACAATGGTTTTATCCTTTAAGTATTTCTCAACGCCAGGCCGTTGGATCTGCTCGGGATTCCCTTCGATGGTAACGATCCATCCAGCCACATAAGCTGTTTTTCCGCCCTTAAGTTTAATGGAATACCAGTCGCCTTCCATACCTGATGCGGAGAACGTTTCACCTGCATTGGCCTGCTCTACAATCTCTGAGTTGCCATCAGGCTCACTCCTAAGGATCGTACCATCATGAATGATGGTAATCTTGTTTCCTTTTACATCAACCTTTTTTTCCTTCGCCGTTTTTTCAACATTCTCTTTTTCCAGGTACCAATTCACGACCCAGCCCTTTTTTGAACCGGAGAGCTTTATCTGTGTCATATTTCCCTTTGTTTGCAGCACGGCGTAAGTCTCATCCTTGTTCACCGAACCGATGACCTTGCTTGAGAGAGAGGCTTCTTTCCTGACATTTAATCCCGCAGCTGTCACCCTTGCAGTGGCGCCTGCCGTTTCATTTTTCATAGCTACTTTATCTTCGCTTACTTGTATGTAAGGTTCAGCTACCCAACCGCGGACGCCTTGGAAATCTATTTCAACCCATTCATTTTCAACCCTGTAAACGGTCACTGACGTATTTTTATTCAGCTTTCCGAGCGAGGCACTGCTTGTCGATGGTTCCGAACGGACATTGAGCCGGTCCACCAATGTTACACCGGTTTTTACGGATTGATTCGTTTGTTTTTCCTTAGTTGAATCTTTCTTCGCTGCATTTCCTGATGAGGCGGGAAGCTTCAAGTAGTCAGATGAGACCCACCCTTCGATATCCGCCGTTTTGACCTTTATCCAATTTTCATTCTTTTCAATGATGTCAACAGCCGTTCCTTTACTTAAGGATCCAACTGTTTGAAATGTAGTGCCGGGCCCTGTACGGACGCGGACGGAGCTGCCTGTTATCATGCCTTGTCCGGATTCCTTTTTGACCTGATTGGTATGGGACCCCGTTTGTTTCTCCACTAACCAATTGGCAACCCAGCCCGTTTTTCCGGCGCCAATCGAGATTTCGATCCAGTCGCCATCTTCATTCAGAATGGGATACGAGTCCCCTTTTTCCAGTTTTTTAACGATAGGGAAACTGAGGCCTGCACCTTCACGGACATTGACCACTTGGGTCGTCACGATATTTTCCCCTTCATCTTTTCCAAAAGCGTGATTGACGGGGAAAATCGCTGATAATATCAGCATCAGTGTCAGGCCGAATAAACCCGATTTCTTCTTCATAAGTTGTCTCTCCCTTTTAATGTCTATATGTATGTATTCTCGTTCAATAAAAATTTCCCTCTTTCCCTGTGCAAAAAACATTTTTTTTAGGAAAGAATAGAGCTTATATAACTCTAGGAGGGAAACCACATGAAATTCAGCGAAAAAGATCAAACGAGCTTAAGCGGAGGCAATCAAGTACTGGGTGTCGATTTTCACGATTTCATTCAAAAGGAACAAAGCGCAAACCTTGTTGAATTGGCATCCGAATTCGGGGTCAATGTCCGGACGATCAAAAATTTGAAAAAACGTTTGAACCAATAAAATGCGACAAAACTCCTCAGTCTGCCTTGACATTTGATGTTAACGTCCGTATGATTATAAAATATCAGACTTATTACTGCAATAACCAATGATGGAGAAGAGTAATTAAGAAACACATGAAAAGAGAGGAAATGCCGAGGCTGAAAGCATTCCACATGATGACTTAATGAAAGAACCCTCCGTAGGCTTCACTCCGAACGGATTTACTTAATAGGAGATGGACGTAAAACAGGCGTTAACTGTTTTTGAGCGGAGGCACTTTTTTTGTGCTTCAACTAGGGTGGCACCACGGGATATTCAAACTCTCGTCCCTTGTAACGGATAAGTTACAAGGGGCGGGAGTTTTTTGTTTGGAAAAATCAGTATAGCGCCGTATCAGAAAGGGCGTCTTGCTTTAAAGGAGGAAACACACATGTCTATTCAGATTCCTAGAGGTACCCAGGATTTATTGCCTGACCAAACGGAAATTTGGCAGTATATCGAGAACACAGCGCGTGAGATTTGTCACCGTTACCAATATAAAGAAATCCGCACACCGATTTTTGAGCATACGGAATTATTTCTACGTGGAGTAGGGGATACAACCGATATCGTACAAAAAGAAATGTATTCATTTCAAGATCGCGGTGAAAGGAACTTAACCCTTCGTCCGGAAGGCACCGCATCGGTTGTACGGTCATATATCGAGAACAAAATGTTCGGGTGGGCTAATCAACCGGTCAAGCTTTATTATATCGGGCCGATGTTCCGTTACGAACGTCCGCAAGCAGGCCGGTTCCGCCAGTTCGTTCAATTCGGCATCGAAGCTTTAGGAAGTAAGGATCCCGGAATCGATGCAGAGGTTCTGTCGCTTGCGATGAACCTTTACAAGGAACTTGGTTTGAAAAAGCTGAAACTTGTGATCAACAGCCTTGGTGATAAGGAAAGCCGGACAGCGCATCGCAATGCGTTAATTAAACATTTCGAACCTCGCATCGGCGAGTTTTGCGGCGATTGTCAAAACCGTCTCGAAAAAAATCCTTTGCGTATCCTCGATTGTAAAAAGGATCACAATCACGAATTGATGAACACGGCTCCTTCCATCATTGAATATTTAAATGATGAATCCCGTATTTATTTCGAAAAGGTCAAACAGCACTTAACCGATTTGGAAATCGATTTCGTCGAAGATCCGACCCTAGTGCGGGGCTTGGATTACTATAATCATACCGCATTTGAAATCATGAGTGATGCAGAAGGCTTTGGCGCCATCACTACCCTTTGCGGAGGCGGCCGTTATAACGGGCTGGCTGAAGAACTTGGCGGACCGGAAACACCGGGAATCGGCTTTGCACTTAGCATTGAACGCCTGATTGCTGCCCTCGAGGCAGAAAACATCGAGCTTCCGATCAAAAAGGGAATTGACTGCTATCTTGTTTCATTAGGTGAAACAGCCAAGGATTATAACGTCAAACTTGCCCATCAATTGCGGAATGCCGGTTTTACCGTCGAAAAAGACTATCAAGACCGTAAAGTGAAAGCACAATTCAAATCAGCCGACCGCCTCGAAGCAAGATATGTGGCGACACTCGGGGATGATGAATTGGCAAATAATAAAATCAATGTGAAGTTCATGGAAACCGGTGAACAAGTCCAAATGGATCTTGCAACATTCGTTGAACAATTTAAAAAGCTACAGGCTTAAGGGGGAAATACCATGTTTGGCAGAACATACTTCAATGGTGAAGTGACAGAAGCGGCTATTGGTGAAAAAGTAACATTAAAAGGATGGGTACAAAAACGCCGGGATTTGGGCGGGGTCATCTTTATCGACCTACGTGACAGAAGCGGAGTTGTCCAAGTCGTTTTCAATCCGGACATCTCGGCAGACGCGCTGGCCACAGCCGAAAAGATCCGTAATGAATACGTCCTTGATATCCAAGGAACAGTCATCAAACGTGATGAAGCCAACTTCAATCCGAACGTAACAACAGGGACCGTCGAAGTTCAAGCTGAAAACGTTACAATTTTAAACGAAGCAAAGACCCCTCCATTCATCATTGATGAAAGAACGGATGTATCAGAAGACATCCGCTTGAAATATCGTTATTTGGACCTGCGCCGTCCAGCGATGTTCGAAACGTTGAAAATGCGTAACCAAACAACAAAAGCGATCCGTGATTACTTGGACGGTGAAGGCTTCCTTGATATCGAAACACCTATCTTAACGAAAAGTACACCTGAAGGAGCACGTGATTATTTAGTGCCTAGCCGTGTACACGAAGGTGAGTTCTATGCACTTCCGCAGTCACCGCAAATCTTCAAGCAACTATTGATGGTATCCGGTTTCGAACGTTATTATCAAATTGCCCGCTGTTTCCGTGATGAAGACTTACGTGCTGACAGACAGCCTGAATTCACGCAAATCGATATTGAAACAAGCTTCATGAGCCAAGAAGATATCATTAACACCGCTGAAAACATGATGGCTAAAGTGATGAAAGAAGTAAAAGGATTGGACGTAACACTGCCATTCCCTAGAATGACATACAATGAAGCAATGAGCCGTTACGGTTCCGACAAACCGGATACACGTTTCGGAATGGAACTTAAAGATGTTTCCGAAATCGTCAAAGACAGTGATTTCAAAGTGTTCACCGGCGCTGTTGCAAACGGCGGACAAGTTAAGGCGATCGTCGTTAAGGACGGAAATGCGGATTATTCCCGTAAAGATATTGATGCATTGGCTGAATTTGCAGCGATTTACGGTGCAAAAGGCCTTGCATGGCTGAAAGTTGAAGAAGACGGAGTAAAAGGGCCGATCGCCAAATTCTTCGCAGAAGATCAAGAGCAATTAGTATCTGCATTGGAAGCTGAAGTGGGCGATTTAATCTTATTCGTCGCGGATAAGAAAGGCATAGTCGCAGATGCACTTGGAGCACTTCGCAACAAGCTTGGTAAAGAAAGAGGCTTGATCGATCAAAGCAAATTCAACTTCCTATGGGTGACGGACTGGCCATTATTTGAATATGACGAAGAAGAAGGACGCTACTATGCAGCACACCATCCATTCACAATGCCTTTCCGTGAAGACATGGACAAACTGGAATCAGACCCAGCAAGCGTCCGTGCACAAGCATATGACCTTGTACTGAACGGCTACGAACTTGGCGGCGGATCACTGCGTATATTCGAGCGCGACGTTCAGGAAAAAATGTTCAAAGTACTTGGATTCTCCGAAGAAGAAGCAAACGCACAATTCGGCTTCCTAATGGATGCATTCGAATACGGAACGCCTCCACACGGCGGGATCGCCCTTGGACTGGACCGCATGATCATGCTGCTCGCAGGCCGCACGAACCTTCGCGACACCATCGCGTTCCCGAAAACAGCAAGCGCAAGCGACCTGCTCGTTGACGCACCGAGTACTGTAAGTGACAAGCAATTGGCCGAACTTAACCTAAGACTTGCTGCACTTAAAAAATAAACCATTTGGCAAAAATATGAAAAAATACCTAGGTGTTTTTTCTTGAAACAGAGTTAAGCATTATGATATGATATCTTCAATAAGTAAGAGTCCTGATGTGTTCGTTCTTTAACCTATAAGTTTTGACCGAACACTTATAGTTACCGGGAGCACTAGTTTCCTGGCCGCGTAAAAGCCTCCCTCGAAGAGGACTTACAAACGCGAGGAACCGAGCACCCACCTGCGGAGAGCGGGTTCAAAACAAAGGCGTAAACGGCACAATTGGGACTCTTACACCTTACAAAGCAACTCATGTTAAACAACATGGGTTTTTTTGTGCGTCAAAATATTAACTTACGAGTAAATGACGCGAATTCACGAGTAAATGTCGCAAACTCACGAGTAAAACGCAAATTCACGAGTAAATGGTGCGAACTCACGAGTAAATAGTGGAAACTCACGAGTAAATGGCGCAAACTCACGAGTAAATAGTGGAAACTCACGAGTAAATGGTGCAAACTCACGAGTAAAATGCAAATTCACGAGAAAATGGTGCGAACTCACGAGTAAAACGGCGAGAATTCACGAGTAAATGGTGCAAACTCACGAGTAAGCTACAAATCTCATGAATTAAACAGAGCAAACTCCCGGTAAAACGTCTGATTTCAGATCCTAGCAGGAAAAAAGGGCATTTACATAGAAGCTAAAGGAGAAGGAGTTGATGTATGGATGCTAAAACCGTGTGAAATGCCTATGAAAATGCTCAAACTGGAGGCATTAAGCAGGAGGCTCTCAGCAAATCATCCAAAACAGGAAAGAATCAGGAACGATTTTCAGAAAATCCGTACAGGATATAACGGGGAGCGGAGAATCGGAAAAGAGCTGAAGAATCTTCCGAAAGAATATTGTGTATTTCATGATTTGAGATTAAGCCCCGATGGGAGCCGTTATTTTCAAATGGATTTCCTAATATTCACCCGGAATTACTGTATCATCATTGAAGTAAAAAATTTTGCCGGAACGCTCTATTTTGACCGCACCTATCCCCAATTGATTCGGACAAAAGATGGACAGGAACAGGCATATCTGGATCCGCTAATCCAGGTTGACGTGCAAAAATCCCGATTAAATGATTGGCTTACTTTTAACAAATTTCCCTCGCTGCCGATAGAAACGCTCATTGCCAATGCAAACTCGAATGCCATCATCAGGACTACCCCAGGTTTTACCCCCATTTTCAAAAAAATCACGGGAAAAGAAACCCTGATTACCAAAATTCACACCCTTGAAGAAAAGTATCCTTCTGAGCAATTAACCCAGAGGCAGAGCAATAGACTCTCGAATACGATTCTGCATAAAAACACTCCGCATAATCCTGATATACTCGAATTGTATCAAATTGATGAGCAAGATCTGCTCAAAAGCGTTCAATGTCCTGAATGCTCTGCACCCCATATGCAATATCACTGGGGCAAATGGTCATGCAGTCAATGTTCTTACGCCGCGAAAGATGCCCACATTCAAACTCTTCGTGATTTTGCTCTCCTCATAAAACCCAATATAACAAATAAACAAGCACGGCTCTTTTTACAAATCGATTCAATTGATATCATGCAACGGATGCTATCTGCTTTGGAATTGCCTTATTCGGGGCAATTTAAAAATAGAGCTTATAAACTTGATGGATTAATTCGCGAGTAAATGTGCAAACTCACGAGTAAATGGCGTAAACTCACGAGTAAATGGCGTAAACTCACGAGTAAATGTGCAAACTCACGAGTAAATGGCGTAAACTCACGAGTAAATGGCGTAAACTCACGAGTAAATGGTGCAAACTCACGAGTAAACTGTGCTAATTCACGAGTAAATCGTGAAAATTCACGAGTAAACACGCCAAGAGTAAACGATCCAAACTCACGAGTAGATACCCCAAACTAACGAATAAACTTCAAATATTCCTATTTAAGTAACATTCCGCATTATAGATTCGTAAATTATAGTAAGGTTGAGCAATAGTCAGCCAAGGATAGAAAGTAGTGAGGGCTTTGAAAGATTTATTGTATGCAAAGAGGATGGAAATGCTTCAATTAGTGGAGCGGCTAGTGAATATAGATAGTGGTTCTCATACGAAAAAGGGTATTGATGAAATTGGTTCGATTTTAAAAACGAAATTTGAAAGTCTGGATTTTATTGTGAATACCGTTGAGCAACAGAATTATGGCAATCAGCTGGTCATCCAGCATCGTGATGCGCATCAACCGCATATTCTGGTCGTCGCCCATATGGATACGGTTTTTCCGGAAGGCACAGCGCAAAAGCGTCCTTTTAAAGTGAAGGGAAGTCGGGCATACGGTCCTGGTGTAGCGGATATGAAGTCCAGTTTAGTTGAGCTTTTTTATGCGATCCTTTGCTTGAAACAGACGGGGCAGACAGGCTATAAGCATATCCAAATCATTCTTAATAGTGATGAGGAGATCGGGTCTCCTTCGTCTGCTTCACTCATATCGGAAAAAGCGGCCAATAAGAAGTTCGCGTTAATTCTTGAACCGGCTAGGACGGATGGTTCGCTTGTCACGGCAAGAAGGGGCTGCGGTCAGTTTAAAGTGGATATCGTCGGGGTGGCCGCCCATTCAGGAATCGAACCGGAAAAGGGGCGAAGTGCAATTGAAGAATTGGCCCATAAGATCATCGCCTTACACCAATTGAATGATCAGCAGAAAGGAATCAGCGTCAATGTCGGCATGATTGAAGGAGGTTCCGCTGTCAATACGATCGCTTCCCATGCGGCTGCTTTTGTGGATGTGCGGATTTCGGAAAAAAGGCAGGAAGGCTTCATCCTCAAGCAACTGAAAAAAATCTGTGCTGAAACCTATATTTCAGGAACGATAACGACATTAAGCGGGAAAATGGACCGGTCTCCAATGGAAAAGAATGAGAAAACGAACTTGCTTTTAGAGACGATCCGTCAGGCTGGGCAGGAAATCGGCATCGAAATCACGGATACGGCCACGGGTGGAGGTTCGGATGCTTCCATCACTTCAGATTTGGGAATCGCGACAGTGGATGGACTCGGGCCAATTGGGGGCAATGCACATAGTGAAGAGGAGTATATGGAAATTCCAAGCCTGACGGAAAGAACCCTTCTATTGGCAACCGTCATTCAAAAATTATCAAAAATGACCTAATGCACCAATTCCGATTAGACTGCTCATATTTCGCTTGTCATTAATGATGTTTATGATATATTGTTAATTGGAAAGCTAAATAAGAACAGAATTTATTGGAGTTGAATATATATGCTGCATCAGTTTTCACGAAATGAATTGGCAATTGGCAAGGAAGGAATCGATATTCTGAAAAACACGACCGTTGCTGTCCTGGGTGTAGGAGGCGTTGGTTCATTTTCAGCCGAAGCATTGGCACGTTCCGGGGTAGGCCGTATTATTCTTGTGGATAAAGACGATGTCGACATCACAAATGTAAACAGGCAGATCCATGCTCTATTATCAACAGTTGGTCAACCGAAAGCGGAATTGATGAAAAATCGCATTCAAGACATCAATCCCGACTGCGAAGTGATCGCTCTTAAAATGTTCTATACAGAAGAGACGTTTGAAGAATTCTTCAGTTATGGCTTGGACTATGTCATTGATGCATCGGATACGGTCATTTATAAGATCCATGTGATGAAGGAATGCCTGAAACGGAATATCAAGGTGATTTCAAGCATGGGGGCCGCTAATAAGATGGACCCGACGCGTTTTCAAATTGCCGATATCTCCAAAACGCATACCGATCCGCTTGCCAAGGTCATTCGTACTAGATTGCGTAAAGAGGGCATAACAAAGGGAATTCCCGTTGTTTTCTCCGACGAGAGCCCTATTGTCATTCGTGAGGATGTCCGAAAAGAAGTCGGCAATGATGAGGCAAAAATCCGTAAAGCCCAAATGCCACCGTCTTCGAATGCTTTCGTACCATCCGTTGCGGGTTTAATTGCAGCAAGCTGGGTGATCAATGATATATTGAAAGACATTGAAGTTCGCCGTGTAAATGATTGATAAAAATCAACTGACTCTATAAAGGGTCAGTTTTTTTGTGTCAAATAGTAGATATTCCTTTTAATAACTTTTTTATCCATATCATATAGACGGGGTCGAAAGAATGAGATACACTATATTTTCAGAATATTATTTTTATTCAGATATTCTATTTGTTTAAAAGAACACACAAAACAAGGGGGTTTCAAATGAAGAAGAAAAAGCTAGCAGGAGTGTTTCTATCACTTTCATTGGTTGCAGGGGCGCTGGCAGGTTGTAGCGGCGACTCGAAAACTAGCAGTTCAAGCGGGGGTTCATCAAAATCGGATGACACAATTAAAATTGGGGCCAACCTTGAATTGTCTGGAGGTACGGCATCATTCGGCCAATCGGCTGCAGATGGTTTGAAACTGGCCATCAATGAGATTAATAAAGAGGGCATCGACGGTAAAAAACTGGAAATCGTGAAGGTTGATAATAAATCAGATGCAGCAGAAGCCACAAGCGGTTCGATCAAGTTAGTCAGCCAGGACAAGGTTGTGGCTGTAGTCGGATCTGCGACAAGCACGAATACATTGGCACAGGTTCAAGTCGCACAGGATAATAAAGTTCCTCTACTCACACCAACTGCAACAAATCCCGACATTACCAACAAAGCTGGAAAATTAAATGATTATGTGTTCAGAACTTGCTTTATCGATCCATTCCAAGGTACGGTGGCAGCCAATTTCGCATCTGACGAAATAGGGGCAAAGACGGCTGCGATCTATGTGGATAGCGCAAGTGATTATTCTAAAGGACTGGCCGCAGCTTTTAAGAAAGCGTTCACTGCCAAGGGCGGTAAAATCGTGGCGGAAGAAGCTTATGTAACGAAAGATACTGATTTCCGCTCTACATTGACACGTATCAAATCCGCAAAACCGGAGTTCGTTTTCCTTCCTGGTTATTATGAAGAAGTCGGATTGATCTTAAAACAGGCACGTGAAGACGGCATAGACCTTCCATTCATGGGCGGGGACGGCTGGGATTCCCCGAAGGTCGTTGAAATTGCCGGAGCGGATGCTTTAAAAAATACTTATATCACGAATCACTATTCCCCGGAAGATGAAGATGCCAAAATCCAGGATTTCGTTGCAGCCTTCGAAAAGGAATACGATAAAACTCCGGATGCCTTTGCCGCACTTGGCTATGATACTGGGTACTACCTGGCAGATGCCATCAAGAGATCTGGAGATGCTTCTCCCGAAAAAATCAGACAAGCATTGGAAGATGTCAAAGATCTTCAATTAGTTTCCGGAACACTGAACCTTGATGAAAATCATGATCCGATCAAATCGGCGACCATCCTGGAATATGTAGATGGCAAACAAAAGTTCAAGACAAAAATCAATCCATAATACATTACGTGGATAGGGGGCAAGTTCCCCCTATTCTATATTCACTTAAAAAACACCTTAACGGGGAGAGTGCAATATGGAACTGATTCAGCAATTGGTAAATGGCATTTCACTCGGAAGCATTTATGCTTTGATCGCGCTTGGTTATACGATGGTATATGGAATCGTCAAGCTCATAAACTTCGCCCATGGAGACGTATTCATGGTCGGTTCATTTGTAGGGTTTTACGCCATTACCGTAATGGACTTATCCTTCATCCCGGCTTTATTGATTTCGATGGTCACATGTGCCATCTTTGGCGTTTTAATTGAACGCATTGCTTATAAACCCCTTCGTAATGCAACACGGATTGCCGCCTTGATAACGGCCATCGGTGTTTCCCTTCTGATAGAAAATGGGCTGATTTACATCCGGGGCGCCCAGCCGGAAGCCTATCCAAATAATGTCCTTCCAATGGATAAACTCGATATATTGGGAGTTTCCATCAGCAGTCAATCGATATTGATCTTATCTGTTTCCATCATATTAATGATCATCCTACAATTCGTTGTCCATAAAACCAAAATCGGCAAAGCGATGCGTGCCGTTTCATTCGATTCCGAAGCGGCAAAGCTGATGGGAATCAATGTGAATAATACGATTTCAGCTACGTTCGCCATAGGTTCGGCCCTTGCAGGGGCGGCTGGTGTCATTTTTGGAATCTACTATATTAAAATCGAACCGTTGATGGGTGTCCTTCCTGGCCTTAAAGCATTTGTTGCAGCCGTCTTGGGCGGCATCGGCATCATTCCGGGAGCGATGGTCGGCGGTCTGCTGCTTGGAGTGATCGAAGCTTTAGTCAGTGCAGCCGGTTACTCATTATGGCGCGATGGAGTGGCTTTCGTTGTACTTATCTTGATTTTGATTTTCTTGCCGCAGGGACTGTTCGGTAAAAATAAAAGAGAAAAAGTATAGGGGAGACATGGCGATGACTACTTTAAAGAATTCAAAGGGTTTTTGGCTCTCGATCGTGCTCGCACTTATTTTTTTCGGAATCATGCAGTACACCATTTCAAGCGGTATCCTTAATCCATTTTATATCAACACGCTCATGTTCATCGGCATCAATATCATGCTGGCGACGAGCCTTCATTTAATCATTGGAATAACCGGGCAGTTCTCGATCGGACATGCAGGTTTTTTAGCGGTTGGGGCCTATGCTTCTGCAGTCATGACAATGAAGCTGGAACTTCCTTTCATCATAGCTATATTGGCTGGGGGCGTCATCGCCGCTGTTGCGGGTATGGTGATCGGAATACCCAGCTTGCGTCTGAAGGGGGATTACTTGGCGATAGCTACCCTTGGATTCGGGGAAATTGTCCGGATCGTCCTTTTAAATATTGACTATGTAGGCGGGGCAAGCGGGATGCAGGTATCCCACCTGACCACTTGGCCATGGGTTTTTGCCTGTGTCATGATCACCGTCTTAGTCATCAGGAATTTCACGAATTCGACTCACGGGCGTGCATGCATATCCGTAAGGGAAGATGAAACGGCAGCTGATGCGATGGGAATCAATACGACCTATTATAAAGTGGCGGCTTTCGTCATCGGAGCTTTTTTTGCCGGAATTGCCGGATCGCTTTATGCCCATAATTTTTATATTATCCAGCCATCGAATTTCGGTTTCCTGAAATCGTTCGATATACTGATTTTCGTCGTACTTGGCGGTCTTGGAAGTCTTTCAGGCTCGGTGTTGGCCGCAATTCTACTGACGATCGTGACGACATTCCTTCAGGATTATCCGGAAACGAGGATGATCATCTACAGTCTAGTCCTGATCCTGATGATGATTTTCCGCCCGCAGGGTTTAATGGGAACAAGAGAAATCACATCATTGTTCACACATAAAAAAACGAAAGGGGGCAAAAAGGATGGAAGCCACAATACCGTTGCTTAAAGTAGATTCGGTGGGTATCCGTTTTGGCGGATTGAAAGCGGTGTCCGATGTGAACGTCGAATTATTTCCAGGGGAACTAGTAGGCTTGATCGGACCGAATGGAGCTGGGAAAACGACCTTCTTTAATTTATTGACGGGAGTGTATGTCCCTACAGAAGGAACGATTGCCTTGAACGGGGAAAATCTAAATAAGCAGCCGCCATATAAAATTACCCGAAAAGGGATTTCAAGGACCTTTCAAAATATTCGCCTCTTCAGTGAGCTATCCGTGATCGATAACGTGAAGGTTGCTTACCACTCGCTTGCCAAGCATGGAATTGCAAGCTCCATATTCCGGGTGCCGGGATATTTTTCCGGGGAAAAGGAAATGAATGAAAAGGCGCTGGAATTCTTGAGGATATTCAACCTTGATCATTTTAAGGATGAAAAAGCGAAGAATCTTCCATACGGACAGCAAAGGCGGCTGGAAATTGCCCGTGCTCTTGCCGCCAATCCGAAACTTCTTTTACTGGATGAACCCGCAGCCGGGATGAACCCGCATGAAACGAAAGAATTGATGAACCTCATTGCTTTTATCCGGAGGGAATTCAATCTTACCGTTTTGCTCATCGAACATGATATGTCACTGGTCATGGGGGTATGCGAACGGATTTATGTTCTTGATCATGGACAGCTTATCGCTCACGGAAAGCCGGAAGAAATCCGCAACGATCCAAAGGTTATCGAGGCCTATTTAGGGGAGGAGGTTTCCTGATGCTGAAAATAGAGGACATCAATGTTTATTATGGCAATATCCAAGCGTTAAAAGGGGTTTCCATGGAGATAAATGAGGGGGAGATCGTGACTTTGATCGGGGCGAACGGAGCTGGAAAAAGCACGTTGCTCAAAACGATATCCGGTCTGTTAAAACCAAAGCAAGGAAAAGTTCTGTTCGAAGGCAATCCGATCGGGGGAAAAGCTGCACAGTCCATTGTGAAAATGGGCATATCCCATGTACCTGAAGGGCGCCGTGTCTTTGCTAACATGACGGTTGCCGAAAACCTGGAGCTTGGGGCCTATTTGCGAAAAGACAAAGAGAACATTAATAAAGACATGAAAAAGGTCTATGAGTTATTTCCGAGACTGCTGGAGAGAATCAAACAGCAGGCTGGCACGCTTTCCGGCGGTGAACAGCAGATGCTTGCAATGGGTAGGGCTTTAATGGCGAAACCACGTTTATTATTGCTCGATGAACCTTCGATGGGCCTTGCACCGCTTCTGGTGAAGCAAATATTCAACATCATCCAGGAAATCAGTGAGTCCGGCACAACGATCCTTTTGGTCGAGCAAAACGCCAACCTTGCTTTATCCATTGCAGATCGGGCTTATGTCGTTGAAACGGGCCGAATCGTCCTCTCGGGCAATGCCGATGAACTCACTTCAAGTGAAGAAATAAAAATGGCCTATTTAGGAGGCCATTGAACCGCCGGTTGGCAGTTTGAGTTTGTAGTCAAAAGGAGTTGTATTTAAATTTTAGGCTTTGATAAGTAGCATTGTTGTTTTTTAGGTATAAAATATGGGAACATCCGATTTGGACGTTCCCGTTCTTATTCCATTAAAGCCCCCTATAATGGAATAACTGTAAAGTTAATGATGCTTTTTTAAAAGCTGCGTTTCGCTGCCCAAGCTCCTTGCATTTTACTAAGGAATACAATTTGCCCAATATGATATGCGTCGTGCATTGCTAAACTCTTCAGTTCAAGCACTAATGAATTATCTTCTCCTGGGATCTGTCTATACAAATCTTCATGTTCTGATTTTGCTAGTATTTTTCCAAGTTCACGATGAACATAAAAGTATTCTTGTTTTGTTTCCTTCCAATTTTCTAACGTCTCAGTTGGTAATCGAAATGTAGATTCATTATTTTCTGCCTGTGGTTCATTCGCTGTTTCACCAAGAAATCGCATCAGAAATCTCTTTTCATAGAAAAGTAAATGACAAACTAATTCCCAAATGGAATTCATTGCCCCATCAGCTGGTTTCCAAATTGCCTGTTCAAAAGTGATATCCTCTAGCACTTTTTCAAGTGGTGGAAACCAATCTTCTTCATCTAAGCAGCTTGCCCATTGCTGTAACAAAAGTGTCTTTACATCCATTTTCTATTCCCTCCAATTTAATCCCTTTACTAGATAATCCCGTTGGTCAAAATTCATTTGCGGCTTGTTGTAGAGAGGTCACTAATTAAGGTGTCATGCCAATTCCTTGTTCAATTAAACTGGCCCTTTAACGGAACAATGAACGTTCCGTTATTTGGAAAATTCTGATAACCTTAGTTTATCATAAGTTGTGTTAACTGAGAAAGAACAACCGTCTAAAACCATTTTGGTTATCGTAAACGCCGTTTGGCGGTTTTTTTGATTGATATGCATAATATACAGGAAGATAAAAGCAGAGGATATTCATGCATGATTTTATACATCCAGTATAGTATTATTCAATTTTGATATAGGAATTAAGACTAAAAAATAACGAAAAAACTGGGTTTAATTCCCTATCAATATACTGGTATTTTGGTAAAAATGTAAGTAATAGGATGAAAAAAACAAGAGAATGAATAAATTTTTTTGAGCAATAATTAAAGAATTTACAATATCAATATAATTAAATTATCAGTTTTTTCTGATTATATCGCCTATTTTCGCAATATTTAAAATATATAAAGATAAAAATGATATAGTACTCCCTGTGAAAAATATCCTATTTAGCGAAATCTTCTCACAATTATTGTATAGACGGAATGAAAATTATGCGGTAAACTATTTTTCGAAATATTAATTTAATTTGAAACATTTCATCTAATCAATTTTTTCTGAGGCATCTTGAATAAATATTCATGCATCAGAGCTTGATTACAAAATGGGGGGATTATTTATGAAAAAGAAAAAGTTAGCAGGTGCATTCCTTTCTCTAACACTTGCTGCAGGAGTGCTGGCTGGTTGTTCCGGCTCTGGTTCATCAGAAAAATCAAGCGGGGATGGAGATACGATCAAGATCGGTGTCAACCTTGAATTATCTGGCGGCGTAGCTTCGTATGGACAATCGATTGCAGAAGGCCTGGAGCTTGCGACTGCAGAAATCAATAAAGAAGGCATTGACGGTAAAAAAATCAAACTTATAAAAGTCGATAATAAATCTGAAGCATCTGAAGCGACAAGCGGAGCGATCAAGCTGACATCACAAGATCAGGTTGCAGCGATCGTCGGTGCAGCGACAAGCACGAACTCAATTGCACAAGTGCAGATTGCCCAAGATAATAAAGTGCCGGTCATCTCACCATCTGGTACAAGCCCTGAAATCACTTTCAGCAAGGATAAATTGAACGATTACATTTTCCGGACAAGCTTCATCGATCCGTTCCAAGGGACGGTAGCTGCGAATTTCGCCACTAAAGAAATCAAAGCGAAAAGTGCAGCCATCTATATTGACAGCGCAAGTGATTATTCAAAAGGGTTAGCCGCAGCCTTTAAAGAACAATTCGAAAAAAATGGCGGGGAAATCGTGGCTGAGGAAGCTTACATTGCGAAGGATACTGATTTCCGTTCCACATTGACTCGTTTGAAATCGGCAAAACCTGATTTCATTTTCCTTCCTGGTTACTATGAGGAAGCTGGTCTGATCGTGAAGCAGGCACGCGAAACTGGACTTGACGTTCCATTCATGGGCGGCGACGGCTGGGATTCTCCTAAGCTAGTTGAAATTGCCGGTGCAAAAGCTCTAAATAACACGTTCATCACGAACCATTATTCTTCAGGTGACCCTGATAAGAAAATTCAGAATTTTGTGTCAGCATTTAAAGCGAAGTACAAAGATAAATCCCCGGATGCATTTAACGCTCTAGGATATGACACAGGATACTTCCTTGCAGACGCGATTAAACGTGCTGGTTCAGCGGATTCAGAAAAAATCAAAGAAGCGCTGGAAAAAACGAAGGACCTTGAGCTTGTAACAGGTACATTCACATTGGATGAAAAACATAATCCAATCAAATCTGCTACCATTCTTGAATTTAAAGAGGGAAAACAAGTATTCAACACAAAAATCAATCCTTAATTTCGGAGAAAAACTCCAACCCTTTCGCCGGCCCTTCGTGAATAAGAAGGTGCTGGCGAATTCTCATTTTCAAAGCATACCAGGTCGCTGAACTTCCCCAGTGCGGAATGAAAAGAGTCTGGACTAATCACTCATAAAATTAGATTTTCAAGGAGAGTCGAACATGGAATTGATACAACAGTTAATAAACGGGATTTCACTAGGAAGTATTTATGCCCTTATCGCTCTCGGATATACGATGGTTTACGGGATTGTTAAATTGATAAACTTCGCACATGGCGATGTATTCATGGTCGGCTCATTCGTTGGGTTTTACACGATAACGGTTCTGGATCTGTCATTCATTCCCGCCCTATTAATCTCGATGACGGTCTGTGCGCTATTTGGGGTTTTGATCGAGCGTATCGCGTACAAGCCATTGCGTAACGCAACACGTATTGCTGCACTTATCACTGCCATCGGTGTTTCTCTTTTGATCGAATACGGATTCATCTACGTCCGGGGTGCACAGCCGGAAGCTTATCCGAATGATGTATTGCCGACAGACAAGTTCGATATTTTTGGAGTTTCCATCAATAGTCAATCAGTTTTGATTTTTGGAGTGGCCGTAGTTCTAATGATCATCCTTCAAATCATCGTTCATAAATCAAAAATAGGAAAAGCGATGCGTGCCGTTTCCTTCGATGCGGATGCAGCTAAGCTGATGGGAATAAATGTCGATAATACGATTTCTGCCACCTTTGCAATCGGTTCCGCATTGGCTGGGGCAGCGGGTGTCATTTTCGGTATTTACTATATTAAGATCGAGCCGCTCATGGGTGTGCTTCCGGGATTGAAGGCATTCGTTGCCGCCGTACTTGGAGGAATCGGGATTATACCGGGCGCTATGGTCGGTGGCTTATTGCTAGGTGTCATCGAAGCTTTGGTCAGTGCCGCCGGTTACTCATTATGGCGTGATGCTGTAGCCTTCATCGTACTGATTCTTATCTTGATTTTCATGCCACAAGGCTTATTCGGTAAAAACAAAAAAGAAAAAGTATAGGGGAGACAAAGCAATGACTACAATTAAGCGAGCAAAAGGTTTTTGGCTCTCGATTTCACTATCATTGATCTTTTTCGCCGTAGTTCAAGTGTTAATCGGCGGCGGATCGCTAAATCCTTTTTATCAAAATACGCTCATGTTCATCGGGATCAATATCATTCTGGCAGCGAGCCTGCACTTGATCATCGGGATAACCGGGCAGTTCTCCATCGGACATGCTGGATTCCTGGCAGTCGGTGCCTATGCTTCGGCCGTTATGACGATGAAGCTGGAAATGCCATTTTATGCGGCATTGATAGTCGGAGGTTTGGCGTCAGCGTTGGCCGGATTGATCATCGGAATTCCAAGCTTACGCTTAAAAGGTGACTACCTGGCGATTGCGACCCTCGGTTTTGGGGAAATCGTTCGGATCATGCTTTTGAATATTGATTATGTCGGCGGGGCGAGCGGCATGCAGGTTTCCCATTTGACCACTTGGCCGTGGGTATTCGCTTCCGTCCTCGTTACGATCATCGTCATCCGAAACTTTACTAGCTCGACCCACGGCAGGGCCTGCATATCGATCCGCGAGGACGAGACGGCTGCCGATTCGATGGGAGTCAACACGACGTATTACAAAGTTGTCGCGTTTGCAATCGGTGCTTTTTTTGCCGGTATTGCTGGAGGGCTTTACGCTCATAACTTCTATATCATCCAGCCATCGAACTTCGGATTCCTGAAATCATTCGATATTTTGATCTTAGTGGTACTTGGCGGTCTTGGAAGTCTTTCCGGTGCCGTATTGGCCGCGATATTACTGACGGTAGTCACGACTTTCCTGCAGGATTATCCGGAAACACGAATGATCATCTACAGCCTTGTGCTTATCGTGATGATGCTCTATCGTCCACAAGGTTTAATGGGGACAAAAGAAATAACATCCATGTTCAAACGTAAAGGAGGAAGCAGCCATGAAAAAAATAAAAACACCGCTGCTTAAAGTCGATTCAGTCGGCATCCAGTTCGGAGGGCTTAAAGCCGTTTCTGATGTTAACGTCGAGTTATATCCAGGAGAATTAATTGGCTTGATCGGGCCGAACGGCGCTGGAAAAACAACTTTCTTTAATTTGCTGACAGGAGTTTACGTCCCGACAGAGGGCACCATTTCTTTGGAAGGTGAGAACTTAAGAAAACTGCCTCCATATAAAATCACACAAAAAGGGATCAGCCGGACATTCCAGAACATTCGCTTATTCAGTGAACTATCCGTGATCGATAATGTTAAAGTGGCCTATCATTCGCTTTCGAAACATGGCATTTTAAGTTCGATCTTCCGCATGCCGATCCATTTTAAAGGCGAAAAGGAAATGGATGAAAAGGCGATTGAGTTCCTGAAGATCTTCAACCTTGATCAATATAAGGATGAAAAGGCGAAGAACCTGCCATATGGTAAACAAAGACGTTTGGAGATCGCCCGCGCACTTGCAGCCAACCCGAAACTGCTTTTACTGGATGAACCGGCTGCGGGGATGAATCCCCAGGAAACGCACGAACTCATGAACCTGATTGCCCTCATCCGTGAAAAATTTAATTTGACCGTATTATTGATAGAACATGATATGCCGCTCGTCATGGGTGTTTGCGAACGCATATACGTACTCGATCACGGACAACTGATCGCTCAAGGAAAGCCAGAGGAAATCCGTAACAATCCAAAAGTCATCGAGGCCTATCTGGGCGAGGAGGTTTCATAATGTTAAAAATCGAGGACATCAACGTCTATTACGGAAACATTCAAGCCTTGAAAGGAATCTCGCTTTCTATTAACGAAGGCGAAATCGTGACCCTTATCGGGGCGAACGGAGCCGGGAAAAGCACGATGCTGAAAAGCATTTCCGGCCTATTAAAACCAAAACAAGGGAAGATCATCTACGAAGGGCAATCCATCGGCGGAAAGGCCGTACAATCCATCGTGAAAATGGGCATATCCCATGTCCCTGAAGGCCGGCGTGTCTTTGCTAACATGTCGGTTGAAGAAAACCTTCAGCTTGGTGCTTATTTACGCAAAGATAAGGCAGGCATCAAGCAGGATATGGAGAAAGTCTATGAATTATTCCCGCGTTTGCTAGAGCGCCTGAAACAGCAATCCGGAACCCTTTCCGGCGGGGAACAGCAAATGCTCGCAATGGGCAGGGCACTCATGGCCAAGCCCCGGCTTCTGTTATTGGACGAGCCATCGATGGGACTCGCGCCATTATTGGTGAAACAAATCTTTAATATCATCGAAGAAATCAACAAAACAGGTACAACGATCCTGCTGGTCGAACAAAATGCCAACTTAGCACTATCCATCGCGGACAGAGCCTATGTTGTCGAAACCGGCCGAATTGTCCTATCAGGAAAATCAGAGGAACTGACCGCAAGCGAAGAAATCAAGAATGCCTATTTAGGTGGACATTAAGCCGTTTTATAGCAATTGACTGCAGGAGTTTGCCTGCAGTTTTTTTGTTTTAAAAAGTTCCAGTTGATATCAGAAATCCGCTCCCTTTCCGCCGACTGTCTGCCATGCCTCATCAAAGCAAGCGGTTGTGGGGTCTCGGCTAGCCAGTAATTTGGCAAGAGTGTCGCAAATTTCTTCAAACTAGTGTTTCATCCATATAAAAAGTAAAAAACATGAAGGATAAATTTAAAAAAGGATTCGAGGTGAGATACTTCGGACCCTTTTTAGACAAAATTGTTTTTATCTGAATGAGTTGATTGGAACGGAAGGTACGAGACTCCTGCGGGAAAAGTAAGTCCAGGGGAGACCCCACAGGCGCGAAGCGTCGAGGAGGCTCCCGGACCGCCCGCGGAAAGCGAGTGCCTGGAGTGGAAATCAAAGTACAAATTTTAAAATAATCAATTATTATCAAGTTTGTCTACAGTCAACCGCTTTATAGCGGTTTTTTGTTTTTTAAATAAGCTATTTTAACTAGATAAAAAGGTTAGTAAATCCAAATCAGACGGTATACAATCTAGTTAGGAATAATAGTAGAATTGGTTCATGATATAACCTCATCGATAGCTATTCTTAATCATATTTTTTGGAGTGATTGTATGCACAAACTTATTCAGGTTTTATTGCCGGTATTATTACTGTTTATGATTCTGCCAATCTACCAGCCAGATGCTGCATCTGCAGAGGAGACCCCGCAATCTGATGGTGTCATCGTCAAATATAAAGAGACGAATGATGAGCCGATCAACGAGTTGATAGAAAAGGTGGAGGTTCCTAAAGGGGAAAAGACCGACAACGTGATCGAGGAACTCGAAGAACAGAAGAATGTGGAATATGCAGAACCAAACTATCTTTTCAAGAAGATGGGAAGCCCGAACGATCCAGCCTACATAGACCAATGGCATCATAAAAGGCTTGGTACAAGTGCAGCGTGGACAAAAACAATGGGATCGAAGGAATTGATCGTGGCGATCATTGACGACGGCATCGATCGTAACCACGAAGATTTAAAAGGGAAGATCGTCAATGCCTATGATACGATAAAAAATCGGAAGCATATCGTACCAAAAGGGGCGCATGGAACGCATATCGCAGGCATCATTGCCGGTTCTGCGAACAACGGCATAGGCGGAACGGGTGTTGCCCCGAATGTTAAACTAATGCCGATCAATGTCTTTGATGGAGAGTATGCCAATACGGCCGATATCATTGAAGCGATACATTATGCCGTTCAGCAAAAGGCAAACATCATCAATATGAGTTTAGGAGACACCAGTTATTCGGAGGCCTTGAATAAGGCTGTCCAGGAAGCCTATAAAAAAGGCGTACTGATCGTCGCGGCTGCCGGGAATGAAGGGGATATGGGGAAAAATGTACAGCGTGTGTACCCAGCAGCATTCAGCCACGTCATTTCCGTTGCTGCCACTGACTCAAGGGACAGGCGTCCCAGTTATTCCAACTACCATTCAACAGTCGATATCGCGGCCCCTGGAGATGATATCCTTTCAACCTTGCCATATGGTAGATACGGCTGGATGAGCGGAACATCGATGGCCACGCCGATGGTGGCGGGTGTAGCGGCATTGATTTGGTCCAATGAGCCTAAACTTAACAAAACCGAGGTCGAATACCGCCTCTATGATTCAGCCGTGGACCTAGGTGCAAAAGGGAAAGACATTTACTATGGAAACGGGCGGGTCAATGCCAAAAAAGCACTTGAGATGAAGACGCTGACCAAACCGGCCGTGACTGCGATATCCGATAAGGACACCAAGATCAATGGGAAAATCCCGACTGATTTTAAAACGGGGACCGTCTCCATTTATACCGGTAAAAAGCAACTCGCCACAGTGAAAATCAACGGCGAAAAAACCTTTACGGCGACCATTGCAAAACAAACAGCAGGCACGACCATCTCTACTAGGCTAATCGATAAATCAGGAAATAAAAGTATTCCTGTTTCATTTAAAGTGGCAGATAAAACGGCTCCTGCAAGACCGTCCGTAAATACGGTAGGTGACAATACCGTCAAAGTAACCGGCAAAGCGGAAGCGGGCTCTTCCGTCACTGTCAAAACTGGCAGTACGGTTCTAGGCAAAGCAAATTCCAACAGCGCAGGGAATTTCACCGTAACGATGTCAAAAAAACAAAAAGCCGGAAAAGTCCTATCCGTTACAGCAACCGATAAAGCAGGAAATGTTAGCTCAATCAAAACAGTAACCGTCGCAGACAAAACAGCTCCAAGTAAACCGACGGTCAACACAGTAACGACAAAAACGACAAAAGTAACAGGCAAAGCAGAAGCCAACTCCACGGTATCCATCAAAGCATCAAGAAAAGTGATCGGCTCTGCCACTGCAACGGCTAAAGGCACATTCTCGGTTAAAATCCCAAAGCAAAAAGCCGGGCAGAACCTTTATACCTATGCCAAAGACAAAGCGAAAAACGTAAGCGAATCAAGGAAAGTAACGGTTAAAAAGTAATAGAAAAACAAGAACAGCTCCCAATACTCAAATTGGGGGCTGTTCTTTTCAATCTCTATTTCCATACATCAATTCCGTGCTTCGGCTGTAGAGTTCAATGATATTGCCGAACGGATCTTCACATTAAAAACTACCCACCACTTATCGACCTTACGGTTTGATTGAAGTGGGGAATTCCTAAGAACATTAGCGTATCGTCCATTTCTTAATTAGGCTACTCCCGTAGTTCCTACGCCTTGCTGATAGCTTCAACAGACCAAACAGAAATCAATAAATCAGATCTTATCGAAATTGCTATCCTCATTTTAAAATACAAATAAGGTGCTGCCATTACGTAGCACCTCAGCTTTTTTTAAAATTTTTATTAGCTATACAATTTCCAATGACCTCTTCTTGTTTTATTTTTTCTTTGATTGTAACCAGTCTAAAAAGTCATCCCTGAAAACCCTCTTGGACCTTTTTAAACGAATTAAAGGAAAATCAGGACTTCCCATGTATTCATCAGCAGTTCTTTCACTAACATTTAAATAATCTGCCAAATGCTCTACAGTTAATAATTCTGGTAGTTGTGATATCTCATTCGTTTCGTTCGTTATTATTTCTTCCTTCTTTTCATGATTTACGTAATTTATATGGCCTTCTCCAATGCATACTGCTACTTTCTTAGAACACTTGGGACACGTCAGTGTATCAACTCTATCTTCCATAACTGAAAAACGAGCTACTACGCCAAACAGTGTTGAACAACTTTCACATAAATAAGTATATACACCTTCCACTTTCAAATTTATCACTCCTTTGACTTATCATTTGTTACACTAACAAAATCTATAATTAGCTGATATGTATAGGTTTAAGCGCTTTTCACAAATCATTCTTCTATTATTGTGCTACCCCTAAGGTTACTCCTCCATAGTTAAAGCCCTTCTCACTGCAAACACAGCTTTGTTTTTTTTGCTATTTCGGATGTTTCCTCTATTATGGCTACAATACCCTACGACTATTAGGATGAACCGACAAAAGATAAAAGTTTTTTAAATTATAATTACATTGAAGTGTTTTACTAGTATAATATCATAGGTATATTGTCTGTTTTTCAAAATATAGGGTGTGACAAAGGTACCTGCAAAATATGTCGTAGGGTTACAAGTTCCGGAAAACATGGGGGGAAAGAATTGAAACAAGAAACAGTTTATGGTCGTCTTGAAAATGGAAATCCTGTTTTATTGGATGGCTATTGCCTTTTCAATGGCACAAAGAGTATTAGTAAAAAAAGGAAATTAAATATAAAGTATTTCGTGTATAGTCAAGAAACGAACAATACGGTTACTCTCTCAGAATATGAACCAATGACAATCTTACAAACAATCACTTTAACGAAAGGTTATGTTAATAAAGAGGGGAAATTTGAGAATGAAAGAATCATTTTCTTCGTAGATACAAACTGCAAACTTTCCTTCGTGAAAACACATCAAAAAAATCTTCAGATAGACAAAACGCTGGATAAAATAGAGAAAAGCCCGTTTTTCAAAAATTTAGTATTCCTTTTATTCTTTCGCTTCCTATTTGTTGGGGTCATGCGTTTCAGAAATTATTCGTTCAAAGAAGCATATTTATCGTTCGGTTACGATAAAAGCATAAATTTTAAAGTGCATTTTCTCTTTCCAGTCAAAATAAGAGAGAAATTTGCATTGAAGACAGGAAAGATATCCGTACTCATTCATACTTACTGGACTTTCGTGCCAATGAAAGAAATTTATCAACATTATGTAAATACTAGCGAGATAAATACGCCTATTTTTATCCAACTCAGTCACGCTGATCATAATTATTGGTATAATTTTAAGTCAGACTCTAAGCACAAATACGATAAAAATCATTATCTGTACAACACCCGTTCCTATCGTTTGGGGCAGATGAATAGTGAACTTTTTATTCGGAAGTCTATCACAGGTCAATACGTTATCGTATTGACAAGTATCATGAGCAAAAGCATTATCATAAAAGAAAGATTTGCTTATCTGATTAGCCTTTTTTCACAAAACAAAAAAAAATACGACATCTATTTTGAAAAGTTCAGTGCAGGGGCTTCGGAATCAGCCTTTGAACTGTTTAAATATGCATTCAAGATGGGGGATTCCTGCGTTTATATCTTAGAAAAAGGCCACCCCGAATACAAAAATCTTAAGCAACATTACGGCAGGGCCCTTGTTGGGAAAAATAGTTTTCTTGCCTTCTATCACATCTTTTTAGCTAGAAGTTTTCAATCTTCCGATCTTGTGGGACATATACAACGAAGATTGTACGATAACGATTACTTAATTAAGAATAAGGTACTTTCAACTGATAAAAAAATAATGTTGCAGCATGGACCATGTATGGCGACCAATATTTTTGAACGTGGTTACTTTAACCGTAAAGTGCCGATTGCACCGGATTACATGCTCGTAAATTCTAATTTCGAGAAAAACTTATTCCTTAATAATACAGGTTATACGGAAAAAGAACTGATGGTAACAGGGCTGCCTAATATTGATTTATATGTCAAGGAACAACAATGTGAAAAAAATCAAATTACATTTATGCTTACATGGCGACCATGGGATCTAACAGGAAGCATTGAAGTTGGAAGCTATTTAGACCGGTATTTTTCATTCTTAGAATTGATTCGAAAAGAGAAGTTCTACAAAGATAAAAAAATTAATGTCATACTCCATCCTAAATCAAGAATCATACTTCAAGAACAGTTCCCAGATATATATGATAAATACGAAGAATCGTTTTATATAGGGGACATAAAGGATGCTCTATTGAACAGTAAAGTTGTCATATCCGATTATTCTTCTATTACTTTTTATGCGTTTGCAGGCGGAAGTAATGTTATCTTCTATTGGGAAGACAAAGCTTTGGCAGAAGTGGAATATGGCGCGCCTAACATTCTCCAGAAAGAGATTGCTTTTGGCGGCATAGTAGAGACATTCAAGGATTTGCACTTCGAAATAGTTAACAGTTACAATAACCCACAATCTCCTTTCTATACTTCACAGTTTTCAAAATTAATGGAGTGCACAAGTGGTCACAATACTGAAAATACCTATGACTACATTCAAAACATAATTTTCGAAAGTGAACATAACCCTTTAGAGGAAGAGAGTGCATTTACTATTCCTGAAAAGCAATCTTCTGCTTCTTGATTGTTCTGAATGAAACGTCAATCTGAGACAAAGAGGGTATAAGGCCACCAATTGGTGGTCTTTTGAATGTGTGATAATTTACATCATACATTCAAATTAGAGAAAAATACCTTTGTTAGGGGCAAACGGCACCGTTTTGGACAAAAAAAAGAAGCAATAGCCAATATTGCTTCTTTTTTACATATATCGACCTCATGAAATTCTTTAAATCTCACCCTCTTCAAGCCTCCTATTATACTCAACTTTACTAATTAATCCCTTTGCACTACAGGTAAGACAATCTGTATAAATATCGTAAGCACCTGTACCTGCACAAACATGGCATTTAACATGAGTTTCCGGTATATCCTTATGCATGAATGAAAAAGCTTTTCCAATATACTGCAGAATAATCATTACCAAAACTCCTTTTTTTTCTATCATACAACGAAAAAGAGAGAAGGAAACTGGGAATACAATAACATTACTTAAAACAAATAAAACCATAACATACTTTACATAGGGTTAAAAAATGCGCTGATGCAAATGCATAAACTGTTCTGCAAAATCACTTCTGTTTTCAGAAAAAAAGAACATCCCTAAAGATGTCCTTTAATATGTAATTACTTCATTTTTCTTAAAATCCATAGGTAAGCCAATATTGAAATCCCTACAGAGACTGCTGCCATTATGTAAATGCTTATATACCCAAACAGATAGCCGATTTGTCCGAAGAGGATGGCCCCGAAACCGATTCCAAGATCAAAGAAGGAATAGAAAGTAGCATTGGCCATGCCTTTTCGATTCCGGGCAGCGTGTTCAAGAGACCACGCTTGAAGAGCCGGTTGGACAGCACCGAATCCAATGCCATAAAAAATAGCTGCCAAATACAGAATCATGTTACTTGGCATCCAGGCTAGCAATAGCATCGCGACTACGATAAAAAGAGTGGACGGAATGAAGACAGCTTGATGTCCTTTTTGATCATAGATTTTTCCAGCAAACATACGTGTGAAAATAAGCGCTAAAGCGTAAAGAAAAAAGTATCCTTGAATACCTGTCAGACCTTTTTCGATTGTATAAAGCGGTAAGAAGGTAGCAGTCCCGCCAAAAGTCACCGTAATGAAAAAAACAAGAACGGACGGAGCAACAGCGCTTTTTTCATAAATGTCAAACGTATTAGTTTTTACTGGGACAGAAGCATGATCTACTTTTTTATACGTAATTGTTGAAGCCATGATCCAAGCTGCCAGGCTTAATACACCGCAAAATAAAAACAAATGTTGCAAGGTAAAAACATCCGCTAAGAACAGCCCGAATGAAGGACCAAAAGCCATCGCCAAATTACCCGATAAAGTGAAGTATCCCATTCCCTCACCTCGACGCCTTGCTGGGATAAGATCAGAGGCAATCGTACCTGATGCCGTGGTCGTATATCCCCAGCCAATCCCTTGTACAATCCTTATGGCGCATAGAAGGAAAATACTCATCATAAATCCAAACGAACCAATCGCTACAGCCAAAAGGGCTAGACCGAACAAGAAAACAAAACGTCTACCTTTTGTTTCCAAGGCCTGTCCAGCAAAAGGGCGGACAATCAGGGCAGAAAATAAAAACATGCCAGCAACTAACCCAATATACCGTTCATTTCCGCCAAGCTCCTTTACAAAAAGCGGAAGGGTAGGCGTAGTCATCTGAAAGGATAAAAAAACAAAAAAGTTAGCCAAGAAAATCATAATAAAATCACGCGACCAGATTTTATTAACAACCGAAAGTTCTTCTTTTAACAAAGGTACACCCATAACAGCCATTCTCCTTAATTGATAGTAATTATCATTCTCATTTTACTAAAGTTATAGAGAACAATCTATACAAATTAAGTGATCACTATAAATCTAAGTAATATTGACTAATAGTTAGCCCGTTTTAATTTATTCAGAAACAAAAATTCGAAATGGAGGTCACTTTATATTCAGGACTTAACACACAGGGTCTTATAGCGGATTTTCCATTAAACCATGTTCCTGCCTATACAGAACCTTTCTGTAGAGTGGAATTAATTTGAGTGAAACAACCGTGCAGTTCCAATGGAAATTAGTTAATCGACAAGGTAATTATGGTAAAACTGTCGGATATTTGGGGGAGTTGTTAAGAAATCATGTCATTATTATGAAATTTTAATTAAGGAGCTTTTATTTACCATTTATAAGGAATATTATTTGGGAAATGAGAGATTAAAGGAGTTAATTATGGGTAGATTTACAGAGAATGTAATGGAGAGGGTAGAAGATTCTCTACATAGTAGGAAGAAACCTATGGTTGTTAAACTAAATTCCGAACAACTTGATGATTTTATACAAAAATTTCCGGATGACGGAGAGTTTTTTGGTTTAAGCTATCACATTCATGATGATAAGACGATCACTTTTAACTATAATTCAGATGGTAGACTTCTAGAAGTATTGAATTTGGTTAAGTGATTGGTACTTTGGAGTATCCAGCAGAAATGCTGGATTTTTTTTAACTTAAATAATTTTAATGAGATTTAGTGCGTATCAAAGTCGAATGATGTAGATAAAACAGCATCTGTGAAACCGACAGTAATTGGAGGCAGTACAAACGACAAAAGTAAATGACAAAATGGAATAATCGCGGCTTTTACTCCAGAAACTCAAAAAGCTCAATCCCCACTTAATTATCCGACATTAAATGAGCATTTCGCATCTTTTTAGCATGATTATCAAGAAGATCATCGTCGTATTTGTTTTTTCTCATCACCCAAACGTAAAGGACGCGCCAATAACCTGAATCCCAACACCTGTATTTTGGTACAGCCAATCCAACATGAGTTATTGCTGTCATATGTATCCCCCTCTGATAATAAAATACCCTTTAAAGGTGGGGGCCAAACGGCACCGTTTAGGGGCAAAAAAAGAAGCAATACCTAATGGTGTAAACATGTAAGTAGGTGAGGAAAATGAATTTAATGTTTAAAGCAGGCGGTAAAGGAATAACGAAATTTCTATCTCCGTTTAATAGAAAAATACAAATAAGGTGCTGCCATTTCGTAGCACCTCAGCTTATTTGAAAATTTCAATTAGCCATACTATTTCCAAACGACTTATTCTTTCTTTGATTTTAACCAGTCTAAAAAGTCATCCCTGAAAACCCTCTTGGACCTTTTTAAACGAATTAAGGGAAAATCGGGAGTTCCCATGTATTCATCAGCAGTTCTTTCACTAACATTTAAATAATCTGCCAAATGCTCTACAGTTAATAATTCAGGTAGTTGTGATACCTCATTCGTTTCGTTCGTTATTATTTCTTCCCTTTTTTCATGATTTATGTAATTTATATGACCTTCTCCCACGCATACTGCTACTTTCTTAGAACACTTGGGACAAGTAAGTGTATCAACTCTATCTTCCATAACTGAAAAACGAGCTACTACGCCAAACAGTGTTGAACAACTTTCACATAAATAAGTATATACACCTTCCACTTTCAAATTTATCACTCCTTTGACTTATCATTTGTTACATTAACAAAATATATAAGTAGCCAATTTGAAATGTGATAGGCTTAAGCACTTTTCACTAATTACGTTTCTATTTTATTTTAGGGTCTGTTAACAAGTGTTGTTGATTTTCTTGATGAACTCTCTCAGTTAATTAAGTCCTTCTTATGAATGCTCGCTTACTCGCAGGATTTCACCAATAACCTGAATCCCAACACCTGCTCATACCGCTTAATCGCAGCATCCAAATCAGGTGCAGCCAATCCAATATGAGTAATAGCTGTCATATGTATCCTCCCTGATAATAAAATACCCTTAAAAGATGGAGGACAAACGGTACCATTTTAGAACACAAAAAAGAAGCAATAGCCAATACTGCTTCTTTGATTACATATATCGACCTCACGAAATTCTTTAAATTTCACCTTCTTCAAGCCTCCTATTATACTCAACTTTACTTATTAATTCTTTTGCATTACAGGTAAGACAATCTGTATAAATATCGTAAGCACCTGTACCTGCACAAACATGGCATTTAACATGAGTTTCCGGTATATCCTTATGCATGAATGAAAAAGCTTTTCCAATATACTGCAGAATAATCATTCCCAAAACTCCTTTTTTTTCTATCATACAACGAAAAAGAGAGAAGGAAACAGGGAATACAATAACATTACTTAAAACAAATAAAACCATTACATACTTTACATAGAATCAAAAAAACTTTACCTGATACGATTTATGGCCTAGTTTATTAGGATGTAAGTAGGGGTACAGTACTTTCTCTTCATTGTATAAAAAAAGCCGCCCACGTGGAACGACCTAACTTCCTTAATCTATCAGGAAGTTTACGAATTATGTAAATTAGCCAGATTAAATTTATGGTAAGTTGTTTTTCTTTGAATTCACATTTTATTTTATTTTTTAGCAATCCTTAAATAGGATTTCATAGTAGCGTATATTAAATGTATGCCATAACTTTTTCATGTGTCTTCCCCAAAATTGTTCCCTACAAATATTATGCTGTACTATTTATATCAACATCTATATCAGCTACGATAAACCAAACAATTCATTAAGGGGAGAGGGGGGAGCTATGTTTCTTTTTTTAATCATCCTTTTTCCCGAAAATCAAAAAGTAAACCCTAAAATGCCACTTCGTGACAACGCCTTTTATTCTACATACCCTATTTTATCTTTCAATGCCTCATTCATTTTTTGTTTGTTTCCTTCAGAGATTCCACCCCCAATAGTCCATCCTTTAGCTGGATAAACCGGGGCGTCTTTCATTTTAATTTTCTGTCGATTGATGTAATTCTTTGTTGTGTCAACCACACTTGCTGGACTTCCCACCGCAACAGAATTATCAGGAATATCTCTACTGACTACGCTTCCTGCACCTATTATAACATTCTTACCTATAGTAACACCGGGAAGAATAATACTTCCGGCGCCGACAAATGTTTTTTCGCCAATTATCACTCGTCCTATTTTGGTATATCCTAAGTGCATTTTTGTACTCGCGTCATGGGCTAAAACTTGAACTCTTGGTGCAAATGTAACATTATCACCAATAGAAATTAACCAACAATGTGAGTAATCAATTAAACATCCGTCTTGCTTATTAAAATTTTTACCCACTTTAAGCCCTGCTTTTACTAATTCCTCCGTTGGAACTTCCCCTCTTAGTTTAAACTTTAATAAAGATTTAACCTTTGACATCATAAATACTCACCCTTTTCATAGTTCTAAAAATAAAATACCATAAAAGAGAATTTAGTGATAGATAGGACGAAGCTTATATCAATTTAAACTGTAATGTGGTATTTGTTTCAACAACCACAGTTATTGGTGCTAAAGTTCCTGTATATCGTGGCGTGCCTCCCTTGATACTACTGAAAAAGCGACGGAGATTGGAGAAAAAACAACATTACCTCGCGTGGTTGCAGATAGTTTGAGAGAGGTATCAAAAAAGCATGATGACTACAGGCCGATTGAGTGAATATTCCCCAGGCTCTATACAATACGATCGGTGATGAGGTAGCAGATGTTTCGCCTAAAATACAAGCAACAATCAATTTTTTATCAACTGGAGTTATAATAGTTCCGGCTGGAAACTACAAGTTACTCTCCTCTATTGTTAAGAAACCAGACGTAAATATTAAACGGAGTAAAGGAGTTAAATTAATTCATTAAGGATATTGATGTTTAAATGAAGCCTAACTCAAAGTTTCAGGGTGGAAGTAATAATGTGAATAATGTTGTCAATTTTTCTAAAGGTGCTATTTTACTTGATGGGATGACTATAAAACCATCGACCAACTATATTTAGTTTAAGAAGTTAACTTAATCGGTAAATATTCCAATCCTTCCGGAACAGCAATTCGTATGTATGTAGATAAGAAATAATAAATATATCTCTTATGTACATATTAGTAATATTAAAATAAGTAGTTTTGATAAAACTGCTCATCTTATAAAACAATAAGTAATTCACAGGTTATAATCTAGATTACAGAAAAATCATTTTCCAATTTGTTAGATACGGGATTTATTTATATGGCTATGGAGATTACGGAGAAGTTGGAGGTAACACTTTCGCAGGTCTACAATGGCAAAGTCTTGCCTTAGCTCAAAGGAATATTATACAAAAGGAGCAAGTTTTAATCAATTTCAAGGTTTATGCTAGGATCCACGACTTATGACATCATCAGCAATTGCTATAGAAATGAACGACCGGTCTAGGGAAAACTTAGTAACTATATCAAGAATATGAATAAAGGGAGAAACAACAAAATTTCAATCTCCTTATAGTTATTACACCCTAGCTAAAAACATTTCAAGACCTAGTATAGCTAATGGAGGAGATATGATTGGGGATCAAGACGATGCTTTGGTTTACGGTGATAAAAGAGGGTAACCTTTAACTCAAAAAGCAGGAGCTATTAACACAGGAGGCTCATTGAGCAATCTCTTAAATATGAAAAGTGATGCTTCATGTACGTGGGCTGACGGAGGAAGAGGAAACCCTATTGTTCTAGAGATTACCACTTTTTCTAATCATTATATTTTTTAAAACAATAGGTATTGCAAATATGTTTAACAAAATTGCAATACCTAAAAAACTAATGTATAGATTATAATAACCCATAGGTAACATTCTATCAGTCATTTAATAATTACGGGAACTATATAAACAGTGACCCTAAAATAAAAATGACTGTGCCACAAACTAAATTTAGCCTTTTACGGAACAAATGCCCTGAATGGAAATATACGAATTAACCGGGGCGAACTCTTCTGGAGCAATAGGTAAAGCATAGGTATATCTTATTGGCGGCATTTTCTATGGTGATATAGATATGAATTAAAAAAAATAAAATAGTAATTCATTTCAATTAATTAACACACCAAGTACTAATGCACTGAATAATTCTCTGATTTTAGAAAGGGTGTATAAAAAGTTTAAGGATAATGCGGAAGTTTTTAAAACGGTGACCTTAGCTTAATAAAAGTCAAATATCTATTTCTACATTTTTTATCTGCCTTTTTTTTAAAAAACTAATTACCCGAAATTAGGTGTTATTTGTTATAATTTGTTAAGATTCAATAATGGGAGGAAATCATGTTAATTAATGAGTTATTTTATTTAAGAGCTATTGCTTGTTCGGCTGTAGTTTTATTACACACTATTTCAAGTTCAATGAGATTTTTTAATTTGAGTATAGAAACAGAACTAATTTTAAATTCTATCCAATTGCTTTTATTGTTTGGGACACCAACTTTTGTAGTTATTTCTGAGTTAGTGCTCTCATATTCATATCCAGATAAGCTACCAACTAACTTTTTTAAAAAAAGAATAAATTTTATACTAATACCTTTTATTGTAATGGGGATATTTTACGCATGGTTTGATATGTGGCACTCTTCTGATGTGCAAAGTCTTAAGGTATTCTTATTAAATTCAATATCTAATGTATTTCTGGGATCTTACCACGGGTACTTTGTCTTAATAATATTCCAGTTCTATATTCTTCACATCGTTTTTCAAAAGTATATAGTAGATAGATTTTCAGTAAGGTTTGTTATTGGATGCTCTTTGGTGATTAATTTTGTCTATTTAGCAATTTTTAATGGAACACGAATGCCTGATACGAGTATTTTATTTTATTTTTGGGAAGATAAATACAAATTACCATTTTTGGGGTGGATATTTTATTTCTCAGTTGCTTTTTATTGCGGTAAAAATTTCAATTTGATGAAAAGTAAAATTAATAAACACATTGGGAAGTTAACTGTTTTTGTCTTTTTGTGCGGCTCTTTTTTGTTGTTTAATTATCACTTCATAGGATTCAGAAGCATTAATTCCAAAAGAGTTGATATGGTATTCTACACGCTTGCTGTTATCTGCATATCAGTGTATATAGTATCCAAAATTAAAAAAATACCTCCATTTATAATGTTATTAAGTAGATATTCATTTGGGATTTATCTACTGCATCCATTTATTCTGTCATTAATTGAAAGGTACGGGGTTTTTCCTGAAAGTAACTTATCGTTTTATATTGTAATGAGCTTTATATTATCTTTAACAGGATCAATAGTAATTGTACACCTATTAAATAAAATCCCAGTGGGTAAATACATTATTGGGAATGTTAAAAGCTCAAAAGAAATATTCAAGAAAACTAATAAACAAGCAGCTTAATAGCATCATAGTTGGAACAATCTGTGTGGCGAGGAAATTTCTCTCTTGTTTATTAAGGAAGAGAGGGAAAGGGGTTATAGTTTATGGAATTATGGCCTAAATAACAAATTGCAGCGCTGGCACTTTCCTAGAAGGATGGAATTGTGGACCCTTTGAAAAAGATTTTTTGTTACACACTAGATTTTCACATCGTTTACATGGCTGTTTTGATTGAAGATTAGACATATTATCAAATCCTTTATTAGTTGTCGGAGATTGCTCCGCAAGAATATCTCAACCAATTAAGGTTATTAGTCAACAAGAATTTTATTGTCCATAAATCTAAGTCGTTCCAAAAGGGCGGCTTTTTATGATTCCTTTCCACAACGCTTTGCAGAGATATGATCGGAGGCAATCGTACCTGATGCGGTGGTCGTATATCCCCAGCTAATCCCTTGAACAACCCTCATTGAAACCAGAAGTTCTTCTTTACAAAGGTACACCCATAATAGAAATTTGAAATAAATGATCACTATGAATCTAGTAATATTGTCTAATAGTTAGTCCGTATAATTAATAACAAAACAAAAAACTAGGAATTTGGTTACTTTATATTCAGAATTCACAAAAAAAATTTGTGAATATTTATAAAGGTGTTATATTTATGTAAATAAATAAGAAAATAGACTGATGAAGAGAAGAGGGGTTAATTTAGGTTATGGATATTAGCTCTATATCTTACCTTATATGAAGGTGCTAAGAGGTACAATAAGTATAGCCATGGCGAAGTTCTCTGTTTCGGTAGTGATTTGACCATTATTGGCACGCCAGATCATTTAAATGGTCTCTTTGAAAATGAGAAAACGGAATTTTGGAAAAAGTGGCTGAACTAAATGAATTGTTGAAATTGGAATCTATTTGACTTGAACGTTTTAGTGACCAGGAAATACTCAGGGATCTTATAAAGGATTATTATTGAATTGCCATTAGTTCATGTTCCTGCCTATACAGATTCCTTATGAAGATTCGAGTAACCTTTGCATAACAAGGAAACAAACGTAAGTTGTAAAATATTGTCTTTATCGTGTAGCCCTACTGGTAGCATATTCTTCTTGGAATGTATGGTAATATTCTGTCGGATATTCGGAAGAGCTGTTAATTGTTCGTATCATGTAAAATTTTTTGTTAAGGACTTTTTAATTACCATTTAAAAGTATATTAAATGGGGAAATGAGACGTTAAAGGAGTTAATTATGGAGAGATTTACAGAAGCTGTAGGGGAAAAAGAAGAAGATTCTCTAAATAGTAGGAAGAAACCGATGGTTGTTAAACTAAATTCTGAACAACTAGATGATATTATCCAAAAGTTTCTAAATACCGGGAAGTTTTTTGGTTTAACCTATCACATTCATGATGATAAGACGGTCACTTTTAACTATAATTCGGGTGGTAGAGTTCTAGAAGTGTTGAATTTGGTTAAGTGAATGGCAAATAGTTACCTTTGAAACCCAGCAGAAAGTGCTGGCTTTTTTTGAGCAAAAATGTAGGAATAAATAGTTCCGGTGATTCTCAAAGTGAGTTGTCGGAATTATTTGGTAAAATCATCCTTTATTTCTGATATTATGATAGGTATAATTAATAATAGAAAAAAATAGAAATATAAAATCAAAAGCCCGTAAATAATAATAGAGGTTAGATAATAGAGCTTGTTAAGAGTTATATTTTGTTGACTCTGTTTATTAAGGATCCATTGTCAGTTCAATAACATTAAAAATTTGGAGGTAAAGATGAAGAAATATGGTTTAGTATTTATGGCAGGGATTTGCTTAGCAGTTTTGGTTTTTGGCCATCTTCATTGGAAAAATATGAGTCAGGCAGCGGGTATAGAGGGTGAAAAAGCTGAAGAAAGAATAAAAGAAAAGGAAAAAGAAGAAAGGGAAGCTTTGATTCAAAGTTTAAAACCAGAAAATAATAAACAGCAGTCATTAATAGATTACCTACAGTATAAGTCGCTTACACAAGACAAGGTTATTGTATCCTTAGTGGGAAGTAATGGTACTTCAGGAACCGGCGCAAGTAATACTTCTAATAGTTGGGCAGGACGCTTAGAGAAGAGTATACGTTCTGAAAGGGATGATTTAGAATCAATAGGTTTTTTCAATCACGGCCATGAGGGCTATTCAACAAAGGATTTGTTAGAAGGTGAAAAAATTGATGAGGTCATTCATGATAATCCGGATCTGGTTATTTTTGAAGATTCCCTGATTAACAATCATTATCAATCTATTAGTTTGGAACAGACTGAAAAAGATTTAATAAACATAATGTTAAAATTACAAAAAGAGCTACCGAATGCAAAGATTTTAATTATTTCACCGAATCCAGTTGCCAATAGTAAAACAGAGAATAACTTAGAGCTAAATTATTTGGATTATATTAAAGCTTCTGAAAGAGTTCTTAATAAAAATAAATGGACTTATATTGATAGCATTGAAGGGATTGAAAAAAAACTAAAAGAAGAGAATATCAGATTGGCAGATATATTAACAAATGATAATGTCCATCCCAATGATCAAGGGCATTACATATGGTTCGAGGTTTTGTACGAATTTTTTATGGGGAAAGTAGTGTCATAAATATGATTGTATCGCCATTAAAGAAATCAGAAATACAAATTATGGAGTATAAGCTAATAGCTGGTGTGCTTCCATTAGTAGACAAAATGAATTTGGAGAAAAGTGATAATAATCACTTTTCCCTCTCTGGAATTAGTTTGAATGACGAATTCAAAGTGGGCTTATCTATGTTAATTAATGAAACAAATAGGGGGATGTTATCATTAATCCTCATGTTTAAAGAGCAGTACATTTCCTTTCTTCGATAAATTCCCGCATTTCCTCTTTCGATATTCCTGAACCCATAATATCCTTCATGATTTCCTTCCACTCATCATCTATGCTGTGGTCTACTTGTTCGTACAGGAGGGCATCAACAGTGATACAAAGGATACTTGCTATTTTTTCTAAAACTAAAATAGTAGGGTTTGTTTGAAGGTTTCTTTCCAGTGAACTTATATAAGATTTTGCTACTCCGGATTTTGTTGAGAGTTCACTAATTGACATCTTTTTTTCTTCTCTAAGCATTTTAACACGGTAACCTATCATATCTACCACACCTATCTATTTGATATTTATTATTGATATTTAAAATTAAAAATAATATTTTAATAGCTTCTAAACTTTATTGTTAAACTATTACTTTAAGTTTACACAGCTTTTCTCCATTTTTTAACGGTAAATAGGCACTAAAAAACTTGACTCGATCTTATGCATAAACCTATTTTCTTGTTTCTATAGGCATTTAGTTGGGTCTTTCTTTTGAAAATTGTTACTAATATCATTAGTTCATTATCAAAGCTGGATGTAGTGTTTACTAGTATTTACTGAGAGCCAGTCTAAAAACCCATTCTTTGAATGGGTTTTTAGGCTGGTTTTTAAGTGAAATCGTAATGCAGATATTTGTAGATATTTCCTTTGTATTTACTTATAAAATTATCTAGCCATTAGAAAAGTATTATTCAATGTAAATTTCATGTGAATTCACTTAAAAAAACATAAATATAGGAAATATTATGGTATAATGCAATAGGTCATTTTTAATATTTTAGGAGGATAATATGGAAGAAACTATTAGTATTAAAGATATTTTTCAAACATTAAAGAAACGTTGGAAGTTAATAACGCTCCTGACATTAATCGCCGCGTTGATTAGTGGTGCAATATCTTATTTTTTACTAACACCTGTTTACGAATCATCCACACAGATTTTAGTTAATCAGAAACAATCGAAGAACCAACTGGATTTAAATCAAATACAATCTAATATTGACATGATCAATACATACAGTGTGATCATAAAAAGCCCTGCTATATTAGAGAAGGTCATTGAGGATCTTGAACTAGAACAAAGTATGGATCAACTTAGTCAAAAAATTACGATTAACAGCCAAGAAAATTCTCAAGTCTTCTCTTTAACGGTTCAAGATAGTAATCCATCGAAGGCAGTCGAAATTGCAAACGCAGTGTCTGGAACGTTCCAAAAGGAAATCAAAGATATCATGAATGTCGACAATGTTAGCATACTTGCGAAGGCAGAAGTAAAGGGAAATCCTACTCCTGTAAAACCATCTCCATTATTAAATATCGCTATCGCGGTAGTCGTTGGGTTGATGGCTGGAATAGGCTTGGCATTCCTACTAGAGTACATGGATAATTCGATTAGAGACGAGAGGGATATTGAGGCGCTCCTTGACTTGCCATTACTTGGATCTATCCAAAAGATATCGCAACATAAATGAAGAACCATTCAGTAACATTAAGAAAGGAAGTGGGATTTTTGAGAAGTAAAGATGAAAAACAAGTGAATTTAATTGCGCAGACTAATCCTAAATCGCCAATATCTGAACAATATCGATTAATTAGGACAAACATACAATTCTCTTCGGTGGATAAAGAAATCAAAACCATTGTGATTACTTCCGCGGAGCCTAATGATGGAAAAACAACTACAGCAGCCAACCTAGCGATTGTGCTGGCACAAGAAGAGAAAAAAGTATTACTTGTGGATGCGGACTTAAGGAAACCATCCATTCATTATGCATTTAACCTTAGTAATATACATGGACTTACTAGCGTATTGACAAAGAAAATGGACTTAAGAAAAACTATCTTGAATTCAAATGTTTCAAATTTAGACATTTTAACTAGTGGACCGATACCACCTAATCCTTCAGAGTTATTAAATTCTAAAGCTATAGAAACAGCTATAAATGAACTAAAAGGTATCTATGATTATATCATTTTTGATACACCTCCAGTTCTTGTAGTTACTGATTCTCAAATTGTAGCTAATAAATGTGATGGCGTGATCATGGTAGTGGCGAGTGGCAAGACAAACAAACAAAGTGCAGTAAAAGCAAAGGAGCTTTTAGTGAAAGCTAATACATCCTTGCTTGGAGTCGTTTTGAATGGAGTTGAAACGGAGAACAACAATTATTATTACTATCAATCTTAGATCAAATAAAACAATTTTCGACAAAATAACACCCTGTTTAATGGTGGTTTTATATGCTACTATTAATCGGGGTAATAATTCCTATTTTTTATATAATGGGTCTTTTTTCCTATTTGTTTTACAAAGGAAGTGTATAAAATTTGATCGACATACATTGTCACATTCTCCCAGGGGTTGATGATGGATCCGCGGACATGAAGGAAAGTTTGAATATGGCAAGAAAAGCTGTAGAAGCAGGAATCACCCATTTATTTGCCACACCACATCACTTAAATGAGAGATATGTAAATGTGAAGGATAACATTATTGATCATGTATTTGAGTTAAATGAGTGCTTACAACAAGAAGATATTCCTCTAACTATCCATCCAGGGCAAGAAATAAGAATTCATCGGGAATTATTTGTATCACTTGAAAAGGGAGAAGTACTAACGCTTGATAATAGAGGTAAGTACTTATTGTTAGAACTTCCTTCTGGATATGTCCCCACTTACACACAAGAAGTGGTCTATGAACTGTTGTTAAAAGGGATAACCCCGATTGTGGTACATCCTGAGAGAAATCGGGAATTGATAGAGAATCATAATCTATTATTTGAAATGGTTCAGGAGGGTGCCTTAACTCAACTTACTTCTAGTAGTATTATCGGTCTCTTTGGGAAAAATATTAAGTCTTTTTCAAAAAAAATTATAGAACATAATTTGGCTCATTTTATTGCATCTGATGCCCACAACATAGGATCTAGGGGTTTTTCCCTTGAAGAGGCATATTTTACGATCACAAAAACATATGGAGTCGATCGTACACTTTATTTCAAAGAAAATGCTGAATTACTAATACAGGGGCATAGTCCCTCCGGTGAAAAACTACTACCGTTCAAAAAAAAGTTCTTGGGAATCTTTTAGAATAATATTCTTTCAGGAAACGCTTTCATCATTATAATATAACGTTCGATTAAGTGTAAAGTTTTGTAGGGGTCTTTAGAAAAAATGATGGATTAGGTGAAGATGGGAAATTATGTGTTGAGGGGTTAGAAAAGTTTGATTAGATTTGATGATTATCCAAAATCCATAAAGAAAGCTATACGTTACATAAAACAAGATGCTCCTTTAGCCCAATTAAACAATTTAGAGACAATCCTCTTGAAATCTATTAAGAAAAGAAAAGAATTAATACAAGGGAATAAAGATTAGATAAAATCTTTATACTTTTATCATAAAAGAGTAAATTAATATCAAAGATTAATGGGGGAGAATTAATTGCAAAGTAAACGTGACGATGACTTTTTTCATGAGTATGCAGCATCTCTGTCGGAAAAGCAAAGATTTATTTCTTTAGAAAAAGATAATTTGTATTTTTATTTCAAACGAATTATGGATATTTTACTTTCACTCGTGGGGTTAATTATTACTTTTCCAATTGTATTAATTTTTTCAATTCTAATAAAAGTCGAAACACCTGGACATGTTTTTTTCTTGCAAGAGCGAGTGGGATTAAATGGTAGGTATTTCAAAGTGATTAAGCTTCGTTCAATGGGTATTGATGCTGAAAAGAATGGGGCTCAGTGGGCCCAAAAGAATGATCCGAGAGTAACAAAAATTGGTGCGTTTATCAGGAAAACTCGAATAGATGAAATACCACAGTTGTGGAATGTTTTGGTTGGTGATATGAGTTTAGTAGGACCAAGGCCTGAAAGACCAATGTTTACTGCGCAATTTAATGAGGAGATACCAGGTTTTATTGAGAGGATTAAGGTTAAACCTGGAATAACTGGTTGGGCTCAAGTTAATGGTGGGTATGATATCACACCAAGAGAGAAATTTATATTAGATAGCTATTATATTAAAAATATGAGTGTTTTATTAGATTTTAAGGTCCTGTTAAAAACAATATTGGTATGTTTAACTGGTAGTGGTGCAAGATAAAGAGATATTATTTGCATTATATTTAATGTGGAGGTTAGTGTTTCTAATAGTGTTTACTTTATTGCTTACATATTGCAACATAGATGATTTTTTCTGAAATTATGAAGTTAATATTAAATAACATACTTTAGAAACAAAGATCAACAAGTTATTACTATTAATGTTGATAATCGGGAATTTTAGAAAGTGGTGTTTTTTAATGAAGGTTATGGTTTTGTCAAGTTATGCCCCTACACTATTCTTTTTTAGAGAGGATATGATGGCTGCAATGATAATGAATGGTCACGAGGTCATTGCAGCGGCTCCAGAGTCAGAAAAAGAGTGGGAAAACAAATTTAAAAAGCGTAACATTAAATATGTTTCTATTAAAGGGATTGAAAGAACCGGATCTAACCCTGTTAAAGATATTATCGGATTTATTTCTATACTTAAAACAATTTTTAAGGAAAAACCCGATAAAGTAATTGCTTATCAAGCTAAAACCATTGCTTATGGTTGTATAGCTGCGAACATTTTAAGAGTAAAAGGGATATATGCAATAATGGGGGGACTTGGGTCTATTATTCGTAATAATAGTAGAAAAAGCCTTGCAAGAGATATTTTGAAAACTGAATATAAAGTTGCATTTAGTTTCTGTGATAATGTTTTTTTTCAAAATAAAGATGATTGTAATGAGGCAATAAATAATAATCTTATAAAAAATGAAAAAATTGTTATGATTAATGGGTCAGGCGTTAACTTAAAAAAGTTTACTGAAAAACAAATAACGAAAGACCCAATATTCTTGTTTGTAGGTAGACTCTTAAAAGATAAAGGTATAAATGAATATATTCAAGCAGCAGAAATCGTAAAAGAAAAATATCCAAACGCTAGAATACAGATATTAGGGAGTTTTGATACTAATCCTACAGCAATAAAAGAAGATGATATATATAAATATGTAAAAAAAGGTATTATAGAGTATTTAGGCTCTACTGATGATGTAAGACCTTTCTTGGAAACTTGCCGTTTTTTTGTTTTGCCGTCCTATCATGAAGGAACTTCAAAAAGTATGCTAGAAGCTATGGCTACAGGAAGACCAATTTTAACTACAGATGCTCCAGGTTGTAGAGAAACGGTAATAGATGGTATTAATGGGCTTCTAGTACCAGTAGCTAACGTAGATAAATTGGCAGAAAAAATGATTTGGTTGATCGAAAATACAGAAGAAGCGGAGAGAATGGGACAAGAAGGTCTCAGAATTTGCAAAGAAAAATATGATGTGCAAAAAGTTAATGAAATAATTTTAAAAACTATGAATTTAAAAGCCTGACTCTATATGAAGAAAATACTCTAAAATTTTTTCGCTTAGTTTAAGAATTTGTAGTCACATGGGATTCTAGGTTAAAAAAGTCTGTGAATATTTAAACATAGATTAAGATTTTAAAAAGTTAATAAAAATTTAAGTGGGATTGTTATCCCCTTTATTGGAGGATTTTAAATGGGTTATGAAAGTGTGAGATTTCCAGAAGGAACAAGTTTTCTAATAACAGGTGCAGCAGGTTTCATTGGCTCAAATTTAGTGGAGGCATTAATTAATAAAGGATATAAGGTACGTGGTTTAGATAATTACTCAACCGGAAAAAAAGAAAATGTGGAAGAATTTATGAACAAAACTAATTACGAGTTCATTGAAGGGGACATTCGAGATTTTGAAACTTGTTTAAACGCATGTGAAGGAATTGACTACATCCTTCATCAAGCTGCATTAGGTTCAGTGCCAAGATCAATGAAAGAACCATTAATTTATGAAGATAATAATATAAAGGGAACTGCAAATATGATGGAAGCCGCAAGGTTAGCCGGGGTAAAACGATTTGTTTATGCATCTTCCTCATCCGTTTATGGTGATTCACCTATTTTACCAAAGGTTGAAGGTGAAGAAGGGGACGTTTTGTCACCTTATGCTTTAACAAAATTGGTAAATGAGCAGTACGGAAAACTTTATACACAGCTATACAACCTTGAGTGCATTGGGCTTAGGTATTTTAATGTATTTGGACGTAGGCAGGATCCTTATTCTCAATATGCAGCTGTTATTCCAAACTTTATTAAGGCAATCAAAAATGGAAAACAGGTTGAAATTTACGGTGATGGAGAACAGTCTCGAGATTTCACGTATATTGAAAATGTAATCGAAGCGAATCTAAAATCTTGTTTAGCATCTGAAGAAGCCTGCGGGCAGTCATATAATATAGCATTTGGTGAAAGATTTACGGTAAACCAAATGTATAACTTAATGTGTAAGCAATTAAATATTGAACTTGAACCAAAATTTCTTGAGCCTCGTGCTGGGGATATTAAACATAGTTTGGCAAGCACTCATAAAGCGGAAGAGTTTATAAAATATAGTCCTGACTGGGATTTCACAAAAGGCTTTATTGAAGCTATCAAGTGGTATAGGGCGAATATATACTAACCTCGATAGGTGTCTAATGACTTCTTATTTGAGAAAAGAAAAACTGTCGTATTTTAAGAAAAAATTAGATAGATCAATTCGAGAGTGCTTCATGTTAACAATATCGGTTTTTCGAAGGACCAGTAAAATTGCAAAAAGACAAATATATTATTTAAAGTAAAGAGGGATAATAATGAGTTTACATGAAGCAATTAAAAACAAAAAAGAAAAAATATCTGTCATAGGACTGGGATATGTAGGAATGCCACTTGCCATTGCATTTGCTAAAGTTGCAGAAGTAGTTGGTTTTGATATTTCAAAAGAAAAAGTGCACCAATATCTAAATGGACTTGATGTTACTAAAGAAGTGGGAAATGACGCGATTAATGAGACTAAAGCACAGTTTACGTATGAGGAAAAATATCTAAGAGATTGTAAGCTTCATATAGTTGCCGTGCCAACTCCTATTAACTCTGACAAAACACCAGATTTAAAGCCAATAATAGGTGCTAGTAAAACAGTTGGAAGAAATCTAACAAAAGGATCTTTAGTGGTTTATGAATCTACTGTGTATCCAGGAGTTACTGAAGATATATGTGTGCCTATATTAGAAGAAGAGTCAGGATTAAAATATGGAGTGGACTTTAAAGTTGGTTACTCTCCAGAAAGAATTAATCCAGGTGATAAAGTGCATAGGCTTGAAACCATTGTAAAAGTTGTTGCTGGTATGGATGAGGAGTCACTGGGTGAAATTGCTAATGTTTATGAAATGATAATTGAAGCTGGGGTATACAGAGCTGAGAGTATAAAAGTAGCAGAAGCGGCTAAAGTTATAGAAAATTCTCAGAGAGATATTAATATTGCCTTTATGAATGAACTATCAATTATTTTTAACAAAATGGGTATAGATACACAGGCCGTACTAGAAGCAGCTGGTACAAAGTGGAACTTTCTGAACTTTTCACCTGGACTTGTAGGTGGTCATTGTATAGGGGTTGACCCATATTATTTAACCTATAAAGCAGAAGAAATGGGTTACCATTCTCAAATCGTTCTTTCAGGAAGAAAGATAAATGATGATATGGGTAAGTATGTAGCGGAAAATACCGTAAAGAATCTTATTAAAGCTGATAAGCAAATTAAAGGTGCAAAGGTAGCTATATTTGGTGTTACATTCAAAGAAAACTGCCCAGATGTAAGAAATACAAAAGTGATAGATATTATTAAGGAGTTAGAAGAGTATGGAATTGATATTAAAGTAGTCGATCCTTTAGCTGATAAAGAAGACTTATGGAATGAATATCGAATAAATCCTTGTAATATTGAAGAAATAAAAGAAATGGACGCTTTAATATTTGCCGTACCACATGATGAATTTAAAATATTAAATTTAGAAGATATTAGAAAAATGTATTGGAATAATAAGCCGGTTTTAATAGATGTCAAAGGTATGTTTAATAGAAGAGAAGCAGAAGAAATGAATTACTTATACTGGAGACTGTAATTGGGTATACAATTTTGTTTTCCTAAAAGGGACAAAACCCTATCTTAAGAGTTCTCCATAATATCTGGAAAGTAAAAGGCACTTTCTTTACAACAGATAGATCCAAATATTATTAACAAACAATTTCCTTGAAAATATTAAGATAGGTAATAATACCTTTCTTGTAGTTAGTATTGTAAAAAAATGACTCATATAATTAGTGATGTAAGTTTAAGAAAGAAGTAGATTTAATAGAGGTATAATAGTTGTTACATTGCTGCTTTTTGTTACTAATGATAAATTTTTGGAAAAATATAAACTATTATTTTGAGGGCTAACATCGAAACAAGTATAGCAAAAAGGAGAATTTAATGGAAAGGCTCTGCTTTACTTTACTATTATTATTTGTTTTTAGCTTACCTTTTGAAAATATGTATGTAGTTGAAGGGCTAGGAACAATAACGAAATTAATAGGATTTCCCTTTTTTATATTATCCACTTTTTTAATAATTAAAAGAGGGTATGTAAAAAAGTTATCATACTATCATTTAATCATAATTTCCTTTTGTATTTTTGGCATATTAAGCTTTTTCTGGAGTATTAATCCTAGCTCTTCTGTAAAAAGTATTAGTACATTAATACAGCTAACAATTCTTTTAATTTACATTTCTCAAGTTATAAATAATTTTTCTATGTTAGTTAAATTGTTACAGGCTTATGTTTTAGGATCAACATATGTAATAATTGCAACATTTTCTAGTTATATAAATAACTTGGGAGTTAACGGAACTAGATTCAGTCCTGTGGGATTTGATCCAAATGAACTAGGAATTACAATTGTACTAGCTTTAGTAATAGCATGGTATTTATCTTTAATTATTAAGAATAAATTCTTTTTTTTATTTAATCGATTTATTGTATTAACGGGTATGTTTGCAGTCCTTTTGACTGGTTCTAGAACAGCTTTAATTGCACTATTAGTGAGTGGTATATATATGCTATTTACTACAAAGCCTACAAAAAGAAAGACTAGGATTGTTATATATATTGCAAGAATTGTTTTGATATTGATAATAATAAGAACAGCAATTCATTATTTACCAGAATCTACAGTAGAAAGATTAATGACTACCAGTAATGAAATCCAGCAGGGGGGGTTAAATAATAGGGGAATAATTTGGGAAGCAGGATTTTCTATTTTTAAAGAACATCCTTTGGTTGGAGTAGGTATCGGTGCTTTCCCGAGTGCTTTATATGAAAAAATTGGTTTAAATATGGTAGCGCATAATGTGTATGTTTCAATATCAGCGGAATTAGGTTTAGTAGGTTTTTTCATCTGGATAATGATAACTATTAGTTCCCTAATTGTAATTTATAGATTAAATTCGGCTGAAAGAAATTTTTACCTCTCTCTTTTAGTGGTTTTAATAATAGGATCTTTAACGTTGAGTTGGGAATACAGTAAAATAACTTGGCTTATATTTTCTTGTTTAGCCAGTATGAACGCCCTTCACATATGTAAACATAAGAAAGATTATTGAAATTTTAATGGGCATTTTTAAAAAGACACCTTCCTGTTTTAAGATTTTTTCAAGGCCATGAAAAAAGTGAGCCCTTTTAGTATAATATGATGGGTCAAATTAGCACGAGTTGACACCTGAATTTTATAACAAGTAGGGCTCTCCACACTTGTCCGATGTTATACATTTTCACCACCTCAAAGTAGGGTTAGATACCAACTCAGTATGTAACGGAAATCCTCCAAACATTTGTGGAAAACGAAAGGGTTATGTAGGGCACGTAAAATGCAAGACCATGGCTAGGTACGTTATCAAAAGCAACGCGAAGCGTACCCATGAATGTAGGATGATTTCATATTTTAAAGGACTATTTATTTGTGAATCGAGAAATATTTTGTGACACCCAACAAGATAGTTGCAAACTGTTGATTAATAAATATTTATAGAGGGAGTAAACTATAGTGGAAATAAAGCATGTTGCAATATTAATTCCTTCCCTAAAAGGAGGAGGAGCAGAAAGAGTTATGGTAAACTTAGCAAATTTATTTGTAGATCATGGCTTATCTGTTGATTTAGTAGTAATTAAAGCTGAAGGCCCCTATAAAAATCAGGTCTCATCAAAAGTCAATATAGTTGATCTCAAATGTAATCGGGTTGCTTTTAGTATTAAGTCATTAAAATATTATTTCGAAAAAAACAATCCAAAAAATGTTATTTCTACTATGAATCATCTAAATATTATTACTATGTTGAGTTTGAAATTTTCAAAAATAGAAACAAATGTTATTTTGACTGAACATACAACTCTAAGTAAATCTATATCCTCTTCAAAAAGTATAAAAGATAAAATAATACCTTATTTAACAAAGAAATATTATAAGAAGGCAAATAAAATAGTAGCCGTATCCACTGGTGTTGCTAATGATTTAAATCAGTTTTTAAATATTCCTTCAAATTTAATAGAAGTAATATATAATCCAATTGTTAATGATCGGTTATTATTAAACGCAAAAGAAAAAGTAGACCATCCTTGGTTTAACAATAAGAATAATCCTCTTATTGTTTCAGTTGGTAGACTAACTGAAGCAAAAGATTATCCCACTTTATTAAAAGCTATGAAAAAGGTAACTTCAGTAAAAAATGTGAATCTTGTTATCTTAGGTGAAGGGGAACTTCGAGAACAAATTGAACAAATAATTTATGACTTGAAAATAGAAGAACATGTACAATTACTAGGATTTGTAACCAATCCTTATAAATATATGGCAAAAGCTGATGGATTTGTACTTTCATCCAAGTGGGAAGGGTTACCAACAGTTTTAGTTGAAGCAATGGCTTTAGGAGTTAATCTAATATCAACTGATTGTGAAAGCGGACCAAATGAAATTTTGATGAATGGGAAATTAGGAAGATTGACAACCGTAGGAGATGTTGAAGACTTGGCTCAAGCAATTCTACAAACAATAGATGGTAGTAAGGTTGTTAGTAAGGGAGAGTTGATAGAAAGTTCGCAACGATTTAATAACAAAAGTATTTTAAATAAATATATGAGGCTGCTTGTATGATAAAAAAAAATAAAATAATGTACCTTATTACGGGTTTAGATACAGGTGGGGCAGAAATGCAGGTTTATCATCTGGCTAGAAAACTAATCGATAATGGAATTTATGAACCTGTTGTGGTTTCGATGAGAGATTTGGGCAATGTAGGAAATTTAATGGTTGAAAGTGGTATTAAAACTATACCTTTAAATATGAATTTAGGCTTGAGTAATTTAAACTTTTACAAAAAAATAAGTAGTATTATTAAAAAAGAAAAAATTTGTGTAATACATGCTCACATGTTTCATGCGATTTTGTTAGGAAGAATGTTGAAAATACTTCATCCAAAAGTGAAAATCATTTCAACAATACATAGTGTAGATGTTGGAGGGAAATTAAGAGAGAAATTATTACGAACTACTGAGTGGATGTCTGAGATAAATACAGTAATTAGTGAACTTTCAAAGAAAAGTTTAAAAAATAATAATGTAATATCAAATAAAACTATTACCATTCCAAATGGTATAGAAACTTCATTATTTCAATATAAAGAAAGTGAAAGGTTAATAAAGAGAAATGATTTAGGTTTAAACGATGAATTTATTTGGTTATCTGTAGGTAGATTCCATAAAGTTAAAAACCATGAAGGATTATTGCTCGCATTTAATCAACTTATAAAGCAAGGAATTAAAACAAAATTATTATTAGCAGGAGAAGGTCCTTTACTAGCCAGTATAAAAGAGTTGGTTAATAAGTTGGAGTTAAATGAGCATGTCCTTTTTTTAGGATTACAAAATGATATCTGCTCGATAATGAGTGCAGCAGATGGATTTGTGATGTCTTCATTATGGGAAGGTCTTCCTATGGTTCTATTGGAGGCAGCTTCAACCGAACTTCCTATTGTAGCAACAGATGTTGGTGGGAATAGGGAAATAATAAAACATAAGGAGACAGGATTATTAGTAAATGATAACACGCATGAAGAATTAGCAAAAATGATGCTTGAAATGATGTCATATAGTGAAGAGACAAGGAATGGGTTGAAACTAAAGGCTAAAAACTGGGTGGAAAATAATTACTCCTTAGATAACATTGTGAATAAGTGGGAGAATATATATGACCAATATTTACAACATGACCAAGGGAAATCAAGATATTAATTAATAATAAAATGATCATAAGAACCAGGATAATTATTTATTATATAGTTTTAAAGCCTCTAGAAAGCAGGTAAAGATAGTAGTGTTCTAACAGTTGTTGTTGTTTTCTTAAGTTATCTTATTCCATAAAGCGTGAATTTAGAGAAAGTCAGGGTTTGTATGAGAAAAACTGCTGTTGTTTTGATGGTTATTACAATTGTTTCGAAAGCACTTGGTCTTTTAAGAGATCTCGTACTTTCCAATTTTTATGGCGCTTCTACCACTAGTGATGCTTATTTAGTATCCATTACCATTACCAGCGTGTTGTTTGGATTTGTTGTGACTGGAATAGCTACTAGTTACATCCCAATGTATAGGAGTATAGAAAAAAATTTCAGTAAGGCACGGGCTGTTCTTTTTACAAGTAACCTAGCTGGTTTATTAACAGTATTGGCTACTATTATTACCATTTTAGGAATGGTTTTTACCGAGCAATTGGTCAAACTTTTCGCTTCGGGTTTTGAGGGAGGAACATTCAAACTAGCGGTGGTGTTTACACGTATTTGCTTGTTTAACTTATACTTCACAGGGCTAATTGGTTTATATAGTGGTTTTTTACAGTTACAAGGTAACTATATTATTCCTGCACTAATTGGTTTACCACTTAATATAGTTACAATTATTTTTATTTATTTAAGCACTACTATCAATATATTTTGGTTAGGGATAGGTACTGTTCTCGCAACTGTTTCACAATTTCTTTTGCTTGTTCCATTTATTTTGAAGAAAAAGTATAAACATAGATTTCGATTTGATATAAAAGATGAACATATAAAAAAGACCATTCAAATCGCATTGCCTGTTATTTTCGGGGTATCTATAAATGAAATCAATGTAGTAGTGGACAGAACTATAGCATCACAAATAACACCCGGAGGGATATCAGCACTTTATTATGCGAATCTCTTGAATAATTTTGTTCTTGGTGTTTTTGTTGTTTCTATTTCTTCTATTATGTATCCACAAGTGTCAAAAATGGCAGCAGAGCGGGATATGCTGGGGTTCAAAAAAATGGTGAGAAATGCTGTAACAGGAATTAACTTCTTAGTACTTCCAGCTGCGGTAGGTTTAATGGTTCTATCCGAACCTTTAGTAAAACTGTTATTTGGAAGAGGTGAGTTTGATAGTCGAGCTATTTCAATGACAGCATCTGCCCTTTTTTTCTCGTCAATAGGACTTATCGGGTTTAGTTTAAGGGAAATTGTGTCTCGAGCATTCTATGCTTTACAAGATACTAAAACCCCCGCAATTAACGCTGCAATTGCTGTAGTTTTAAATATTATATTGAATATAGTGTTGTCTCGATATATGGGTATAGATGGACTTGCTCTAGCAACAAGTATATCTGCTATTATTTGTCTAATTTTGCTACTTATTAGTCTGCAAAAAAAGATTGGTTCGTATGGTATTAATAATATAATAATTTCATTCATTAAAGTGTTGTTTTCCTCTGTAATAATGGGGATTGTTGTTAAATTTATTTATAAATATCTAGATCATTTCATGGGTGATAAATCTACTTTATTAATTTCAATAATAATAGGAGTTATTGTGTACGCAATCTCTGTTTATATACTGAAAATAAAAGAGATAAATTATTCGATGAAAATGATTAATAATAAGGTGAAAAAAAGTCGAGATTAATTAGTGTTAAACTTAAGTTAAAAATCTGCAATATAAGATATGAAATTATTCCTTGGGAAGAATTTCATATCTATTAAGGATGTAAGGTTTAAATAAAATTGTATTTTAGTCAATGGATAAAAAGATGTTAGATGGTGAGCCACTCAAAACAATAAAAAATGTCTCTACAACTAGTATTACGCTGGAGCATTTCTATTTGTTACAGGTTTTAATATTTCAGGCATATGACACCGATGGACGGTGTCACTTTTTTTAGCCTGCTTTTAATATGTTGTTCTACGAAATTCAAATTGTGGTGAGTACGATATAAGAGCAGATACTGTTCATTTTATTTAAAAAATAATAATGAAATATAAAAAAAGATATTGAAGAGATATAACTTTGCACTAGTTTACTTTGGCTTTATATAAAGTTGTTAGGTACCATAGGGAGAATTCATCTTAATCCTATTCTATTGTAAGAAATGGACGCTTGTTTTACCTACAAGATTCTTTAGATTTAGAACCTGTAAAGAAGTGTTATTTCAACTATAATTTTTACCCGATTTTTCAGGAAGTGAATAAGAAGAGCACCAGTCAAACTCACATACACTGATTAAACCTTAAATAAAAGTAAAACCAGATTTGCCATAAAAAATCTTGGGGTTAGTATATATATGATGGGCAGAGTGTAAAAAAAAAAGACCAATAGAATTTATTATTACTTGCTTAATTTGGTAGTGTGCAATCCTTTATAAGGGAAAGGGTAGTGTGTTTACTAGATAAAAAAGTCAAAATTCTTAAGGAGAAAATAATGGACAATAAAAATAAATTATGTCTCGATCTGTCTATAATATCTATGGAGTCCAGATTATTACTTGAAATAATTATGAAGGAATATGATGATATTTTATGGTCCGTCAATAATGAAATGTTTTTAGGCGTTGATTGGGATTTATTTCTTGAATTGGCAATCCATCATCGCGTTTATCCATTAATTTTTACAAAATTAAATAATTTTGATAAAAAACTGATTCCACATCATGTAATTTTAACTTTATCCAAGGAATACAAAAAAAACACTTTTCAAATGCTTCACTTAAGTGGTGAAATGGAACAAGTAAGTAAATTGTTTGCTGAAAATCAAATACGACTACTTTTTTTGAAAGGTCCGGTAATTGCTGCCGATATTTACGGAGATATTTCTCTAAGAACTTCCAAAGATTTAGATATTTTAATTCCGAAATCAGATATAAAAAAAGCAGAAGAACTTTTATTGAATTATGGATATGAAAAAGAGGAAGTTCAAGATATATTTGGAGAGTGGAAATGGAGGAATCACCATGTAACCTACTTCCATCCTCAAAAGAGAATACAAATTGAAATTCATTGGAGACTACACCCTCGACCTACGAAGGAACCGAGCTTTATTGAGCTATGGGAAAGAAAAAGGGTTAGTAAACTCACAAGTTATCCGGTCTTTTTTCTCGGAAAAGAGGATTTGTTTTTATTTCTTGTCTCTCATGGCGCTCGTCATGGTTGGTTTCGTCTAAGATGGTTGGTAGATATCGACCAAATCGTAAGGAAAAGCAGGAATTTTGAAAAAAGTATACTATCTAATTACTACCAAAACAATCTTTTAGTAGGACAAGCTCTTATTTTAGCTTCTCAGCTACTAAAAACTCCTATTATTAAAGAAATCAATATATTAAAATTAAGCTATCGTTCAAGAAAGTTAGCACAATTGGCGGTTTTCTACATTAAAGAAAAGGGATTTGAAGATATTAAAAAGCCCCAAAAAGCTTTCGATAAATACAATCATTCTCTATTTTCATTAAAGTCAAATCTGCGGAGGTCTTTCTACCTTAACCTTTATCAATTTTCAGTTAAGTCAAATCTGCAGAAGTTTTACTATATTATTGAATTATTTCATCCTAGTTCAGCGGATGTAGAGACACTAATATTACCTAGATATTTACATTTTTTGTATTTTCCGTTACGTCCCTTTTTATGGGCCTGGAGGAAGACAAGGAAAATTGTATGATTTTATCATTTCCTTATATTGGAATTTAAGTAAAAAGGATTTCTATTTAAAGGGGATGTGGCTCCTTCTTGGTTAAAGACTTAAATTCAGTTAAATTAAATTAATTCTGTCTTTATATTTTTAATGAAATGCTTCGATAACCTCATTATACAAACAGTTACCAAGACTAGACATTCAACTGACAAGCATGTGCTCCCTAATACAGTTTTGGTCGATATGATATGTAGATACTCCATTAGTTCAATTGAAAAATTATGCCTTTAGTATATATTACGGCCGATTAATACCTCTCTCAATTTATTAATAAGGGTGTCTGGGTAATAAAGGGTTATATATGTCGATTTCATTATTGTATGAATCAAGGATCGTTGAAAGATGAAGCGTAATTGATCATATTGAAACACTTTATACCTGTCACCCATTTTTCGTTTGTTTTGTGGCAGTAAAATTATGTTGTAATATGTTAGGAGCTTAAACCATGTATTCATCTTGTAATTTCAATTTTATTTTCTGTAACTCCTGCCATGATCTTTTCTTTGAGGAGAAAAAAGATTTACTTTGATGTAAAAAGTGGTTTTGAGGGCGATGAGGATTACAAACTTTTGATACCATAATTCCTAATAGGTATGAGAATATTAAAAATTCTGTTAAATAGAATTCCAACTGTACTATGTTTTGTAAGGTTTTAATATGGCATTTTATTAGTGTTTCTAATTTCAGACCTGTTGTAAACCCTTTTTTTTGTTGAGCCCAATAGAGGTAAACAAATTCTTGGAGGAGGGTGTTTAACCGCTCATACCCGTGGCTTGAATTCATTGGAGAACATAAGGCCTAAATATACTTCAAATTAGCTCTTTCTAACCTTCAGAATAGATAATTGTGGTACTTGATCTTCAATTATCTAAGATTACCCTTGTTTTACGATCGTCCCGGTTTCTTCAGCTAAGGACATTTTTTATCCATGTTTTTGACATAATTTTTTTTGAAAAAATTCACTGTCATCATTATGCTTAAACTTTCCAACTATATTAAGTAATGGGATAATTATTTGTTAAAGTTTTGGTAATTTTAAACCGTTGATATTCGATTTTAGGAATTATAGTACCAATGATGACATGACTATACTTCTATCGCAATTTTATTTCGAAGGTGCTTGGTCTGCTGAGGAGTATTAATCAATGGCAATTGTATCATCGATATCCTTCGTTTGGAATTGTCTTTAACAGCCTTTTTCTTCAGGCTTAATCTTGGTGCCCATCACTTTACTTTGACTGAGCCATATATCCAATGGTTCAAATTGGACTCTAGATTCATCACTTTCCTTGGTTTACAATTCAGATTCGATTGAACCGTTTGTTTATTTAGTTGGAAAAGTCTGTTTACTCTTTTAGTCATTTTTTTCTCCTCAGTAGAAGTAGCTGTAGTCTACTTGACCTTATTTTTTCTATCTGATAAATTTGAAAGAAGAATTTTGTCAAATAGCGGCCCCTAGTTTAATAGGTAACCATTATACGATTTTGAATTCCCTATTCACAACTTAAAAAGAATGAAATAGATAGTCTACATCTAACACACATCTAGTTATACTTAACTATTATACATAATTAGCAAACGCATTTATTATAGTTACATGATTCTCTCTATTTTAGAAAAATTAGTTTGCTGATATAGATTTTTTTGCAAAATAAATTAAAGTTTACACTTCTGCATTTGTCGTTTAGTCGTTATGTCTGATTTTTTTATCAAAGGTATGAAATGCTAAATGGCAGTCCATGCAGATTGTAGGTTTAAAGAAAAATTGAATATCTCTTTAATTACTTTTCTATTCACTTCCCATAATATCGCAAATAAAATCTCACATAATTTCTTTACTGATTGTATTCCCTATTTTTTTTTTATAATTTTCTTCTCTGATTTAAAGAAAGCCTTGATCAAAGGTAAATGGGGGCCTACTAATTAGTAAAGTCCTCTTCTTTTCATTTAATATCTTCTTCCTTTGAAGTTTCAAAGTGATTCATTCAACTTTGAAAAGAATAGGCTATTTGCCTGTTCATGCAAATTAAAATAAAGGCTACCTTTGTTTTTCGTTGTAGAAATTCAGAACTATTCTTACTATACTGTTCAGCGCTATGCTTATTACTCTGGCACTTTTAGTACAAAATACATTTTTCTGTTTTTATATCAAGTGAATAAATTAAATAAATCCAATTGGTATTTTTATATAGTGTGCTGGTACATTCAAATTGGCCACTTTTTTTGTTCATCGGCAGTGAGCTCCTCAGTTCTAACTGAAGACGGCTTTTGTTCCAAATTGGCAGCACTGCTTAAAGCCGTCATGATTCAAGGCTTCCCTTACAGAAATAATACTCGCTAGAAATATCACTTGTGACAACAATAATGGAAGGGTGGCGTTGGAGCCACTCCGATACCAATTCATTTTACGGTTTAAATAACTCTAAGTATTCTAGTACCAATTGATACTTTATGTTTTTTCTTCTTGATTCGGTAATCGATTCCAATCAAAATAGAATTAATATACGCTGTGACTTCTTCTTTGTGAAAAAAAGCATTTGTACAAAGGCATCACATTGAATAGATATCTTTCTAGCTGCTTCAGCGCTTAATAAAAAAGGTATATTCTATGAAATTAATCGGTGGCATGCCATGCATGAGGCTTCAAAAATTCCATTATGCCTACATTATAAATAAGCTTAAGATAGTCATGATTATCGTAAAATAGCCTTTTCAATTTTTAATAGAGATATAGTGGGGTTCCTTTAATATTCTCTAGTATCGGATTTGTATTCAAGAGGCTGAGGAACAGCGATTGAAGACTTGGCAAAAATGAAAGTACAATCTAAATCCGTTGTAGTGGGGACAATGTCAAGAATGTTCGATTCAAATGGAGCATTTGCATTTCCATTTTCAATGCCTCTGGAGGTAACGGTGTACTACAATACTTATCCCAGAAGCTCATCAACAAAATAGTGAAGGAACCAATTTAGCGCAGATTATAAATATAAATTTATAGATGGAAACTCGGAGCATCAAAAAGCTATTATAATATTAGACTCCGCCCTGAAGAAGTAAGGTATGTAAAATAATGCTATAAGATATGTAAAAGGAAATTGATATGTGAGGGAGCTAATATTTAGTATGCTCTCAGTGCATATTTTTCGAATCGAAGATATTTTAAAATTTTGAGAAGTTAAAAGGGGACAAGGAAAATGTAAATTCGTTACTTAAATAGAATTAAGTGTTTCATACATTCAAAAAAAAGTTTTTTATTTTTAATAATGAGCCCCACACGATGAGGGAATGTTAAACGCTATTTACAAATAGGGAAGATTGTTTAATGTTTGTACAGGTCCATTTTTGATTTATATATACGTGTAAAAGAGTTATTGACATAGGCATAATTACGTGGTAATTTAAGCTTATAAAATTCGTTATAAAGAACAGTGTGTTCGCAAAAAAGGTATGAGATAAGAAGTTAATAGCATGCTTAGAGGACAACTCAGTATTAGATACAAGAACACAAAACAATTAATAAGTAAAAAAATCAACGTTAAATAACACCTGAATTTTTAGAATTATATAATATAAATAGGTAATTGATATTTATTAATTGTTCTGAATTTTTTTATTAAAGGAAACATCATTAGTTATATAAATAACAAAGTAAGCAGGGGGGAAAACATGAGTGCTATAACCGGTATTTATCATTTGATTGAAGAGCCTGTAAATCTCCAGCAGTGTCGTAATTTGATGAAAGGATTACAAAAATATCCTGCTGATTATATCCAAACATGGCATTCAGATAAGGTTTTTCTCGGTTGTCACGCTCAATGGATTACTCCTGAATCTGTAGGTGAACAGCTTCCGTTTTACGACTTTGAAAGGCGATGTACAATCACCGCGGATGCTATTATTGATAATCGTGAAGATTTATTTCAGATGTTGCAAGTAAAACCATTAGATAAAAAAGGCATGACTGATAGTGAATTGATTCTACTTTCATACTATAAATGGGATGAAGATGCACCTAAGTTCTTAGTAGGAGATTTTGCTTTTGTGATATGGGATGAAAAAAGACAGAAGATGTTTGGGGCAAGAGATTTCTCAGGCAGCAGGACGCTTTATTATCACCAAAGTCATCAGAAATTTGCATTTTGTACAACGATAGATCCTCTTTTGTCACTACCATTTATTGAAAAAAAATTAAACGAGCAGTGGCTGGCTGAATATTTGGCGATATCCGGAATGGTAGATGCGGTAGACTCTACAATAACTCCTTATAAAAGTATAAATCAGATACCACCATCTCATAGCATGACGATTGAGAAGAATAAGCTGACTTTAAAAAGATATTCCTACTTAACTCAAGGGAAAAGACTAAAACTAAAGACAAATGAAGAATATATCGAGGCATTTCAAAGTGTCTTTCAGGAGGCTGTAACCTCTCGATTAAGAACACATCGAAACGTTGGCGCACAGTTGAGTGGAGGCTTAGATTCAGGAGCTGTTGTTGGCTTTGCTGTAAAGAAACTACAAAGTAAAAACAATAAATTACATACATATAGTTATATTCCTCCCGAGGATTTTAAAGACTTTACACCAAAATACTTATTAGCAGATGAGCGGCCGTTCATTAAATCAACAGTAAATCATGTTGGTGGTATTACAGATCATTACTGTGACTTTAAGGGAAAAGACTCCTATTCTGAAATGGACGACTTTCTTGACATCATGGAAATGCCTTATAAGTTTTTTGAAAATTCCTTTTGGTTGAAGGGGATGTTTGAAAAGGCAAATGAGGAAGACATAGGGGTATTACTTAATGGTGATAGAGGGAACTTTTCTATTTCCTGGGGGTTCCCTTTAGAGTATTACTCTCTCCTTTTAAAAAGATTAAAATGGGTTCGCCTTTATCAGGAATTAGACCAATATAGGAGAAATGTTGGTGGATCTAGATTACGTAAAGTGAAAACAATTGCAAGAATCGGATTTCCAATTATTGATCGCGTCTTTCCAGAAGGTGTTCCATATAAAATTCCTTCCTTAATTAATCCTGGATTTGCAGAAAAGACGGGCGTTTATGACAAATTTAAAGAACACGGAATTGATCAAACAGGATGGTATTCAAATTCTGATATGTTTAATGAAAGAAAAAAGCACTTTGAAGATGTCTTTCAGTGGAATGCAGGGAGTACACTTTCCACAAAGCTTTCCTTACGATACAAGTTGTGGAAACGGGATCCAACCAATGATATACGTGTCATTCGTTTTTGTTTATCTCTCCCTGAAAATCAATATGTACAGAATGGTGTAGATCGTGCACTTGTTCGAAACTCCACAGAAAATTACATACCAGATAAAGTGAGATTAAACCAACGTTACAGAGGTGTGCAAGGAGTTGATTGGGTTCACCGTATGCTTCCTAAATGGGGTGGATTTATAGAAGAGATAGAGCAACTTAGTACAGATAAAAAAGCATTAGAATTTCTAGATGGCCAAGCGATAAACAAAGCACTATTAAAGATTAAAGAAGGAGCTAGGGCAGAATTTGCTACTGATCCTGAATATAAGTTTTTAATGCGCAGTTTAATCGTGTATCGATTTTTAAAACAGTTTAATTAAAAGGAGGTGAATACATATGAAAAAGGAATGGAAAAAGCCTGAGCTAGAAGTTCTTGATGTTAATAAAACAATGCTTGGAAGAGATGGTGATTACACGGATGCCGCATTTCCAGCAGGTACAGGTAAAGGAGATTTGACTTTTAGTTAATATCTCCCTCACGTACATGTAGATTGCAATGTTAAAGAACTGAGCCCCTATTTATCGAGTTAATAGGGGTCTGTCTTGAAAAATCAATTAGTTATTTATAAAAGGGACTTAATTCTAGTCGTAAATAAAACAAAAATATAAAAGAGCGAATCTGTTTCGATGAAGAGAGATTACTTACTTAGATGAAATCGTTAATATTTGGGGGTGTTTATATGATTGGTATTGAAAAAAAGACTGTTTATGAAGCCTTTGGTTTAACAGTCTCAAGTGAAATCCCTCTACCAGAATTATTTCATATAAAAAAAGAGGATGATATAACGGATATTGTTATTGAAAAGGCTGACCTCTATCCATTATGGAACGAGCATTCGGATCCTAATGAAGATTTTGTTATTAAGAAAGACTGGATTATGTTCCATGTGTCAGGAACAGGCATTTTTTTGATAGAAAGCGGAAATAGAATAGTAGTTTCACCATGTAATGAGGCTTATGAAGATGAAATTCGACTTTATATCCTCGGTACTTGTATGGGAGCAATATTGATGCAAAGAAAGATTCTTCCTCTACACGGAAGTGCTGTAGCCATAGATGGAAAGGCATATGCGATTGTTGGTGATTCTGGTGCTGGGAAATCTACTCTTGCTTCAGCTTTATTAAAAAGAGGCTATCAGCTCATAAGTGATGATGTCATACCAGTAACACTTACTAATGAAAATATACCAATTGTTACACCTTCCTATCCTCAACAGAAATTGTGGTTGGAAAGTTTAAATCATTTTGAAATGGATTCAACTAATTATCAATCACTCACTGTTAGAGAAAATAAATTCGCTGTTCCTGTTCAAAATCAGTTTATTACCGAACCACTCCCACTTGCTGGTGTATTTGAATTGGTCAAGGGAGATAATGACGAGATAGAAGTGAGACCTATAGAACATCTCCAAAGATTTTATAAGTTGTACTATCATACATATCGTAATTCTTTTATTCAACAGTCTGGTTTAATGGACTGGCATTTCAATATCTCCGCTAAAATGATTAAAAAAATTGACTTTTTTCAATTACGTCGACCTACAAACCGTTTCACCGCTCCAGACCTATCGGATTTAATAGTAAACATGCTAAAAAAGGAGGAAATAGTTTATGATTAAAAACGTAAGAGTTACTAAGAACCATTTATATAGCCAAAGTCCAGGGAACATTGTTAGTGATATGGATGGAGAAAAAGTGATGTTAAGCGTTCACAAAGGTAAGTATTATAATTTAGGTGAATTGGGTGGAGAGATATGGGAGCTAATGAAGGAGCCCATTACGATTCATGAGATAGTTATAGCATTACAGGCTCAATATGATATAGCTCAAGACGAGTGTGAGGAACAAGTCACAGACTTTTTAAATCAATTGTTAGAGCAAGACTTAGTTAATATAAAAGAAAGCATTAATTCCTAGTATTATGAATTTCTAGCTCTAGGAGGAAAAAATGAATATCACAAAGAAAGCTCATACTTTTCTTCGATTGAATTATAAAACAAAGCTGCTGTTTATTGAGGCCTTTTTACATTTAGGTAGAGCCCGTTATCTTAAAAGCATCTCATTTTCAAAAGTTGCTCCTTCACTAGGTGAACAAATGAAAGAGACATCATATACCTCCAATTCATCGAATAAAGAGGTTTTAGCCAGTATATCGCGAGCTATCCATATTATGAGTCGCTATACTTTTTGGGAAAGCCAATGCCTTGTAAAAGCAATGGCTGGAATGAAAATGCTTGAGAAAAGAAATATTGGTAGTACTCTTTATTTAGGTACAGCTAAAGATGAGAATGAAGAACTCATTGCACATGCTTGGCTACGTAGCGGTCCTTTTTATATAACCGGTGCTGAAGTGATGGATAGGTTCACGGTCGTTTCTAAATTCGCTAAAGAGAACAGGGATGAAAATCTAGAAGAACAAGAATCTAGTTAACGTTCTCGATACATATTATAACAGGGGGAACGTTTAACACGATTTCCTCCAGAAACGATTGTTTATAAGTATATATCGAAACAAATCCCTAGTTCTTCGAATCACCAACCCCATTCGTTTTCTATTATATCCATTAGGTAGAAGTTCTTATAAACCTACAATGTGCCCCAATACCTTTCCTTCAAATGTCGTAATTCAGCAATATTGCAAAATGCTATGTAGACATTCGGGATAACAAAGAAACAAGCTCTGTGATAGGAGGATATGATTTTGAAGCATCTCTTGCATTTTACCAAGCGGATACATGATTATTCGGGGAAAATTCTATATATCAATCTTATTTGTATGATTTTAGTAGGTTTATTAGAGGGTGTAGGAATTTTCTTATTAATCCCGTTGATTGGATTGACCGGTATTTTAGATATTAGTACAGAGGAAGTTCCTTTTTTAAGTTGGGTTAATGAATTATTCATAGGAATTCCTGAAACGATTAGTCTTTTATTGATACTGGGAGTTTACGTGTTATTAATGGTTGGACAAAGTATTTTTAAGAGGAATCAAACAATATTAGGAGTGAAAATCCAACAAGGTTTTATTAGACATTTAAGAGATGAGGCCTATGGAGGTTTGCTGCAAGTAAATTGGGGATTTTACCTGAAAAAGAGGAAAACTGATATTATTAACATCATGACAAATGAAACTTTTAATGTGAGTGCAGGTATTAATTTATTCTTACAGTTTTTATCTTCACTTATTTTTACTTTTATTCAAATCGTTATAGCACTTTATCTATCTGTTACTATGACTAGTTTTATCATAGTTTTTGGATTGATCCTAATCTTCTTCTCCAGGAAGTTTATCAAAAAGTCTCAGTCTTTAGGAAAAGAAACTTTTCAACTAACGCAAACATATTTAGCGGGTATTACTGATCACCTTAATGGAATGAAGGATATCAAAAGTAATTCATTAGAAGATTCTCATTTAAGTTGGTTTCTTTCCTTAACTGGAAAAATGGAAAAAAATAGAATTAAGTTAACTACATTAAATACAACTTCTCAAATGATCTTCAAAATTGTTTCTTCATTTTTAATTGCGATTTTTGTGTTTTTTTCAATAAAAATGTTCATGGCCCAGCCAGCACAATTAATGTTGATAATGGTTATTTTTTCAAGGTTATGGCCAAGGTTTACAAGTATCCAATCTAATTTAGAACAAATAGGATCTACTCTTCCGTCATTTAAAGCATTGTTAGAATTACAAAATGAATGTAGGGAAGCAAGAGAGTTATATGATTCGGATTATAAAAATAGTAAGTCCATCGAAATAAAAAATGGGCTAGATTGTCGTAATGTCTACTTTAGGTATAATCAAAATGAAAGTACGTATGCACTTAAAAATATAAATGTACACATACCATCTAACCGTATGACGGCTATAGTAGGACGATCAGGGGCTGGAAAAAGTACTTTAATTGATATATTAATGGGATTAAATCAACCTGATCGGGGAGAGGTCAGTATTGATGATATTCCACTTACTAGTGATCACTTATTATCACTAAGGAAATCCATTAGTTATATACCTCAGGATCCGTTTCTATTTAATTCAACTATACGGGAAAATTTGATAATTATTGACCCTAATGCAAGCGATGAATCCATTTGGGAGTCTTTAGGGTTCGCTGCTGCTGCTGATTTCGTAAGTAAGCTTCCACAAGGTCTTGATACACTCATTGGTGATCGAGGAGTTCGACTCTCAGGAGGAGAAAGACAGCGACTAGTACTAGCTCGAGCCATTTTACGTAAACCATCTATCCTTGTCTTAGATGAGGCAACAAGTGCATTAGATACGGAAAATGAAGCGAAGATCCAAGCCGCTATCGAAAGATTAAAAGGAACCATGACCATTATTGTCATTGCTCATCGATTATCAACAATTCGTAATGCGGATCAAGTATTGGTAATGGATCAGGGAGAAATTATTCAAGTCGGTGAATATAACCAACTAGCGAGTGAAAAAAGAGGAATGTTCAGCAATTTACTAGGTATTCAAATAGAATCAAGTGTGTAACTTTTATTTTATCAACAGGAAATTCTCTGATCCCATTTTTTATAACTTTGTACAGACAATATAAATACTTGACATAATAATGAAAAAATAGTAAATTTATCTTTGTTGTACGTTATAAAGAACGAACGGTGTTTATGTACTGATGTTATGGCTAATCAGTTTATTTCTAACGAGAGGGTTATTTCAACTCCTTACATTAAAAAGAAAAGATATAAAAAATCAATTTTTATATCTATTATGGAGATAAAACATATAAATATATTGATTCTTAACTGTAATCGACAAGCTAGTAAAAGCAAAGACTAATATCAAAAGCACATACTTTATTGATTGGGTAGTTAAGAAAGGATGAATTTTAATGCCTTTATACCAAATGAGAGAAATATGGACACCCCTAAAATTAGTTGGGGTTAAGTTTTTTAAATCAGATGATAGAAGTATTTTCATCAAGGTTTTAAACCAACATCGAAGAAAGATAAAGTAATATGTATTATATATGAGTAGGCAAGCTTGTTAAGAAACGGAAAATAAGAAAAGTTTATTGAGGTCTGTAAATACAGTTTATTTCGATTTATATATGTTTGTGAGTCAGAAACATTGGATTTGAGTCAATAT
>NZ_JAGGQN010000029.1:0-8127 GCF_018613275.1 Bacillus sp. ISL-4 | reverse complement strand
GCCTGGCACACAAGAAAAAGCTGCCTTAAAAACAGCTCTGAGATTCAGCTACACACCCGTTAGTTCATTAAGAAAAGCGATTCTTGTTAAAGAATCACGCCCATTCATCAAGATAAATAATAATAAAAAATAGATTTATAGATTCATTGATATTAAAGGTTTTTTATCTTTCACTTAAAATAATTTAATACAAAAGAGAAAAAGACTATGAGCAAAATTATGAGCATTTTCATGAGCAGGGTAAGGAACTTTTCCTTACCCTGATCCATATTTTCTTTTTGTAAGGACTTAACTAAAATGTGTCCATGAAACTATACTAACTCCATTATGTTGATCGAGTATCATATAAAAAAATCGAGTGCATGACTTATACTCAAATACATTTACTCTTTAATAAATTCACTTCCTTTTATCGGATCTACATTCCCAAGCTGAAAAACAGATGGTCCATACCAAGGGTTGCTCTGGGCATTGCTGTCTCTCCACCAAAAGCAAACTTCACCAGTTATTAATTTGCATACTACCCCAAATTCACCTGAATGAGTTTCAAATAATATAGGAATTCCCGTAACATCTCTAGCGAATGTCTCAGATTTATACCATTTCCCCCCCGGGTGTTGCCAATAGTGGGTTAAAGTAGAACCTGAGCGAACGATAAGCTCTAAAACACCAAATTTACCTTTTATCGGAAGTGAAATAGAATAATTATTTGGATTGTCTTCATACCATGGATATTCCTTGTTTGTATACAGTTCTGAATTATGGCCCTTTTCAATATGTTGGATTAATTTCCTGACAGGATCAGCTTTGTCTCGAATAATGGGATGACACAGATAACCGCTATTGTTAGTAAGGTAGTATATCATTTCATCCAGTGTAAAGTAAGGACGATAACGTATCATCTTTGAGTCCAAAGGGTTTGGATATTTTTTTTGCCTGAATCCAAGTTCCTTGGCCATATTTACAAAGAAAATCTCATCCATCCCCCAGGAAGTGGTTTCTATTAAAGCTTTTCTTAACTTACCCTTCCTTTCTGGTTCAAGTAATGCTTTAACAAAAGGCCTCGAAATTACCTGTCCAACATTGAAAGCTCCATACAAAGGATTTATATTAAATAATTTCTTCCATCTATTAACGTCTTTCTTAAGTTCCCTTCCAATATACCAATCTTTACTTGGAATCCTAAAGTTCACCCCCATGTAATCCGTATCTTTCATTTCATTTTGAATAAATTCTTCATATCCTTTTTTGATAAACAAAGCATCTGAGTCAATATTAATAAAATATTCATACTGAATCCCTAATTGTTCCAACCATTCCATCGTTTCAAGAAAATAAATGGTAGTATGCCCATACTTTAATTTACGACTAGAGGGGCAAACAGGAACACCTAGACCTTCACAAAGCGTCCTATCAAATCCCCCGTTGTATAAGACGATTGCACTGTTAGGGCAAAAATAACGGACATTATTAATTAGTTGCTTGACTAACTCTCTCTTTTCATGAACAAGGATGGCAAAACAAATTTTGCTTTTAGGTGATCTCATATATGCATTTTCATTGCTGTTTAAAATCTCAATATTATTAATTTGTATCTTTTCTATATTATTCTTCCGTTCAGAAATAAGATTGGTCATTTCCTTCTTATTTCCACTTGCGCGTTTATAAAGGCCGAGAAGTTCTAGATTCGCTTTACCATCTGGATTTGTTCCGTAGTTTGAAACAGGATGCCACACGTGGTAAATTTCTCCTGTAACATTCGCTAATTTACCACAAAGTGTCTGAACAGAAAGTGAAAAAGCATCATCTTCGCCTCCCCAGCCACTAAACCGTTCATCAAACCCTCCGGCTGCCTCAAAGTTCAATTTGGGTATGACAATAAGTTTTCCCGCAAATCCTGTGTAAATCCAATTTGCTTTGGTACATTCTTCAGATTTAACATCAATAGGCCACTTTGGTTCTGTTTGAAGTAGTCTTTCTGTTCCTGACCTTTCAATATCATAAATTTTAGTAAAAGGAACCACCCATGCTGCTTCATTAAGTACCTCTATTGCTTTAACAATAAGTTTAGGGTCATAAACGATATCCGCATCAGCTATTACAAAAATTTCTCTTGTTGCTTTTTTAGCTGCTAAGTTTACAGCCTTGGATTTATTAATTTTATCGTTATCGATTAAACCCAGGCATAATTCAGCTTCGGGCATGATACGTTCATAATACTGTTTAATCCATTTAAATGCTTCCGCTCTTGGGCCATTGTCTGTTTGGAAAGGTATAATTATTGAAACCTTTTCTAACAAAACTCTCCTCACCTACCTTGTTATTAATAAAAAGATCAATCCAAATGTTCATGGTACTATACGTAATTTGAAGCAAGTTTGACACAGCTTTAAATCATACCTTTCTAAATAGTTTACTATTCCCCATTAAATACCCAGGTATAGTAGGAAATAATTTTAAATCAAAATTCCTATATATAAAATCTTTTTATTCACATAATTGATTGATTTGCCCCTTTCAAATCAACTATCGTTCGCATTTTATAAAGTAATGTACTGATGCATGCTTTCAGATGGTTTTGAGGATCTGAGTGCGGGTGGTGCAATTTCTGATTTGGAGAGATGTAATGTGAAACTTGGTATCATGTGCGGAATCCCATTAAGCGGTAAATCAACATATGCTAAAGTTCTACAGAGCCACGGATGGGTACGTGTATCTATTGATGACCTCAGGCTTTCTTTACATGGTCAAATTTATAAAGCAGAGGCTGAACCACAAGTGTGGAAAATAGCTGAACTTATGGTCAGGTCGTTGCTGAAAAGTGGTCATAAAGTAATTGTAGATACCACAAACAGAACAAGAAAGCGTCGTAAACAATGGAGACGTGTAGCTAAAGAATTTGGGCTTACGTTAGAAATTTACCAAGTAGATACAGATTATGAAACATGTAAAGCAAGGAACAAAGATCTAATGCGACTACCTCAAGATGTATTAAAACAAATTCATAAAGAATACCAAAAACCTACATCGGATGAGGGAACTATTATTATGGTAAATTAGGAACCGTATTCAATATAAATAGAGGTGATAATACCTCGAACCTACTTAATACTTTTATAAAAACTATGGTGTATAGGGTAATGATAGGAGGAATTCAAGTGAAAAAGTATATTTCTTTTGATGTCGGAGGGACAAAAGTAAAACACGGACTCTTATTAGAGGACGGAACTATTCTTTCAGAAGGCAGTTACAGTACCCCGTGTACAAATCTAGATAAATTTATAAAAAAAATGGTAGAAACAATTAATATGTACTTAAGTAATAATCATGTGTTGGGTGTAGCTATAAGTTTACCAGGCTTTATTAACCCATATACAGGTTACTCAGAACAAGGAGGTGCTGTTACCGCGTTAATTAATCAGAATTTAAAGAATTTATTAGAAGCAAAAGTTCCTCTACGGGTTGAAATTGAAAATGATGGAAACTGTGCTGCTATAGCAGAAAAAATAAGTGGTAATGCCAAAAATTGTACCGATTTTATATGTGTCACAATTGGCACTGGTATTGGAGGGGGGATTTTTGTTGACGGTAAACTTTTACATGGTCATAGATTTAGAGGTGGTGAATTTGGTTTTATGATTACTCAAGCAAATGGGGAAAAATTCGGTGATATATGGCACTCCACAGGTTCAACTTCTGCCTTAATTAGGAATTATAAAAAACTTAAGGGAATAAGTAAATATGAAAGTGTTAAAGGGGAGACCGTTTTTTCAGAGGCTACCAAAAGTAAATCGGTAAAAAAACTTATTGACGAATGGGCTAGAAATATTAGTTATGGAATTTTCAACCTAGCAGCAACTTTAAACCCACAAAAAATTTTAATTAGTGGCGGAGTATCCTCCCAACAGGATTTGTTATCTACTATTAAAAAACAACTAGAGGAGCTCCCTTGGTGGAATGATATTAAGATTCCTGTTGAACTATGTAAACATCGAAATAACGCAGGAATGATTGGGGCAATGTATCATTTAATTCAAAAACAAAGATTATAAAAACTTATTATTTAAGTTACGGTTCACCTTAATGGATGTAGCCGAAAACAATAAAAAAGGCTTTGAATACTGGCATCCCTCTAGGATTTCTCCATCTATCGTCTGTCAGCAACCGGACTCCCATGGTACTTACCCGGGTTGGACTTTCACCAATTAGCAATTAACTATTCAGTTGAATAAGAAAAGCGATGCCCTACAGCATACATTAATAGAAAATGTGCAGAAAGAAGAATATCAAATTCTCCATCCTTAAACGGTAAAGAAGGGAAAGTAACGGGAATGTATCGGTCACTCGATTCCCTCAACCATTAATTAAATTTTCATCCTGAGCCCATCTAAATAAAGATTTAATAAATTGAATTCTGTGACCCAGACTGGCTGGCTTAAGCTTTTCAGCTGCTTTTCCCAGATAAACTTTAAGAGAATTAGTTGAAAGTTCTTGAATGGATATATTTCCAAAACTATTTACCAACAAGTTAAATTGGACGTAATAGGCCTTTAATGTTTGTGGAGAATAACCTTGGATTTGCTTATCTGCCTTATATAAACCCCATACATCAGTTAAGATCATACCTGTTTCTCTCCAATCTATACCATATTAATAGACAGTATAGACAAAAGAAGAAAAAGCTGCCTTAAGACAGCTCCGATCTTCAGCTAACGCACCCGTTAGTTCATTAAGAATTGAGTTAATAAATATATCTAAATGTCTCATATTTTACAAACTTGATAACATTTCTAAATTCTTCTCCACCATTTTTATCCTTTAACAAAGCATCCATCTTATCATCTTTAATATTGTAATGTCGCTTATTCAGAAAGCCTACACTTCGGATTGTTGGATGGTCTAAAATTGGTGATAAGTCACCATCTAACACATTAGTATCAACAAATCTAAAGTCAATTAGGTTAGGAAATTGATTTAAAAAACAAATTCTCAAGATTACCGAAAGAATTAAGGCACAGGACCCGAAGATTTTTCAGAGAGAATAATTCTTCATTTGCTTGGCTCTCCTTCATCAAATCACCTCCCCATGTATATAAGACAATCGAAACACCTTTCTAATAAAAAATTACCTTACATAACTTTTCCTTTAAACCTTAATCTTGTTCAACAAACCTGCACCGTTACTTCAATAACATGCAGTGGTATGCGGTGAATCTTTCTCATTTAGCAGGTTAATAATTCTTCTTTTGAAACAATACGCCATTCATGTGCTACAAATTTTTCTATATAGTCATTGATACTAATTTCCTCTAATTCATTTGCAAGTGGATGTAGAGATACATAGCATTCATTTGTCTCATAATTTAGGGTAACTTTTACAACCTCATATCCATTATGAAATCTTGAATCAAAATCTGGGTCATCAATAATATCTCCTTTAACAGGAACAAGAAAAAGCTACTATTGGATCTATTAATACGGACCTTTTTATAGTATCTTCTTGTGGAGAGTGGGTGGTTCCTTTGTTCTTCTAGATGGCAACTTACTCGTTCGAGAAAAGTTGCTAGGGATAGAGTATTGGACAAGTAGTCTCATGGGACAAGGGAGCTGTCCCCTCGTCCCATTATTCGGGGAAACCATTGAAGTAAAAGGAAATGACAAAAGTATACTCAAGTACAAAGCGGTGATTATGCTTGGTCCCACTATGATCAGAGTTCATATTTACAAGGGGTAGGAGATCAATTAAATTTTAGAAACGTTTTCTGCTTGAGAGCCACGTTGTCCTTTTAGAATATCAAATTGTACGCGTTGCCCTTCATCAAAGGATTTAAAACCATCACCAGTAATCTTTACTATTGTTATGTAAATAAAATAAAAAATGGTTTCCTGGTCTGGAAACCATTTTTGTAGTTGACCATATGGTGTTACCAATTCGTTTTTCTCTTTTACGTAAAGAAGATAAACAATTACTATTCACTGTCTCAGTAGATGTAAAAAATTCTTAAAGATAGAGGTGAGATTGAATGTTTTTTTCTTCTAGAAATAATGACTTAAATAATATATTGTATGCCTAAAACAATGAAAGCCCTACCTCTCTTTCATCCTTACGGCTCCTTGTCCGTGCCAGTGTGAATCAGGATTGCAAAAATCAAGTGACTATTTTATCGAGTTATTTGATGAAACTTCAAACGTTCGTAAAAGAAATTTAAATAATAAAAGTGGATTAGATTGTAGAAATAACAAAAGAGGTTAATGCTCTAAAGGTGAGTTGGAGAAGTTGAATGTCTTTGAAGATTTACTTTTAATAATAAACATATTCCCAAAAAATTCAGGATATTTTCGGGAGATGTAATACATTATCTTAAATTAACCTTAACAGAAACTTTTTATTTGATTTTCAGTAATCCCTTTAATTAATCCCAGTTCACTAATCAAAAATTCATGTGCGTTATCTAACATTTTTTTTTCGCTTGTATTAAGTGCTTTTTCTTTCTTCATACGCATTAAATCACGTACAACTTCAGTACATTCTTGTATTTTACCCGTTTTTATTTTGTCCGTGTTCACTTTATACCTTTGTTTCCACGGCAGTAATCTATCTGATTCTCCATGATGAAAAATGTTTATGATGTGTATTAATGCAATTATGTCAGTAACAGGGCGTATACTTGAACTCAATATTTTACCCGTAGGAATCATGACTTGCATATTACCGATTAACATTTTTATGACATAATACTGTTGTTTTTCCCCTGAGATTTCCTTTTCTTCTATGGCTTTAATTATACCTACTCCGTGCATTGGATAAACAATGTTATCGCCAATTTGAAACAAATAATCCACCTCCATATATGGTAACCTTCTTAACCTTAACATATATATTATTTTTTATCAAATTTTTAATAATACCATAAATTTATTTTCAGTGTCAACTACTTTTTTCTTTAAATATCAGAAAAAGCAAAAACAATAGGAATCGTGTCGGATTACCAATAAAGGGAAGGTTAATTTTCCCGCGTATATTCTGAAACCTCTACTAACCTTAATATTATTATTCTATATAAAACCTTCCTGCACAAAAAGCGACTGCCTTGTTCAGCAATCGCTACCCGTTACTTTAAGTGCAATTCATCACAATCTTTATTTTAACATAAATACCCAATACGCCTTGATAGTCCATTAGAATCGAAGCAGAAAATATCCTTCAAGTATCTCATAAAAATAAGAGTCATTTTATAAGCCACTCTCATTAAATTAGGATAATCCTTAATTATATGCTACACTTGGTTTACCATTTGATTTACTGTTTTCATGTCCCCTACTCCTTTACGAGTGGGGGTTCTTTGTTTCACAGAAAAAAGAAAAGCAGACTCCCATAAAAGAGCCTGCCTTCCCTGTTTTGTAAAATTAAGCAGCTTTACGTACGTTTGAAGCTTGAGGTCCACGTTGACCTTGCTCCACATCAAAAGTCACTGCTTGACCTTCATCTAAAGTTTTGTAACCTTCGCCTTGAATCGCTGAGAAATGAACGAATACATCGTCTCCACCTTCACGTTCGATGAATCCGAAGCCTTTTTCGCCATTAAACCATTTTACATTACCTTTTTCCATTTGTATTGCCTCCTAGTGTGTAAACACACACAATGTAATACTATCCTTGCTCTCAGTGATCTTCAAGATGAAAAGTTACAAATCCTTTACACCGAACAAAAATAATTCTTTTTAATCATAACATTTTTTGTAAGAAATGTCAAGATACAGAAAAAACCACAAGCTCACTTTTTCTTTATGATAATCATTGCCGTATATTTTGTATCAGGATTCACTCCATATTCTGTGTGCATGCTTACAGCAAGAGGAACAGCTTGTATTTAACATCTATCAGCTTTCCTTCCTCTAATGAGCCAAGAAAATCATTAACTACCCGAATAAGTTCTGCGAAGTCTGTACTTTGAAAACCTTTTGCCTCATACATAAATTTATCCCTCCCTTCATCTTATATTTATACACAAAAGGCATATTCTCCTATAAGAACTCCTATTATTTAAATTCCTTTCACCCGTCTTATTTGTTTGTAATATTTATGTACTTTTGTTTTTCAACTATTCTGCCCCGTTAGTGCCATAA